>NZ_BCBW01000009.1:0-134180 GCF_001315805.1 Olleya sp. ITB9 | reverse complement strand
TAACGTAACTAAAAAGTAACTAACTAGTATCGTTGCTGTTTTTTTTATTGCATTTCAACGATATATTGAAATGTTATATTATACTGTAATTACACGTGTAATGCTCTATCATCTGTAGCTGCTAATGCGGCTTCTTTAACTGCTTCTGCAAAGGTTGGATGTGCATGTGACATACGCGAAATATCTTCGGCAGAGGCTCTAAACTCCATCGCTGTAACAGCTTCTGCAATAAGATCTGCACAACGTGCTCCAATCATATGTACTCCTAATACTTCGTCTGTAGTTTTATCTGCCAATATTTTAACAAATCCATCAATATCGCCTCCTGCTCTAGCACGTCCTAACGCTCTAAAAGGAAACTGACCTACTTTATAATCTGCTCCAGCCTCTTTTAATTCTTCTTCAGTTTTACCTACTGCTGCTACTTCTGGCCAAGTGTAAACAACACCTGGTATTAAGTTATAGTCAATATGTGGCTTTTGTCCTGCTAAAGTTTCGGCAACAAATACACCTTCTTCTTCAGCTTTATGTGCTAACATCGCACCTTTTACAACATCTCCAATAGCATAAATATTACTAACATTGGTTTGTAAATGGTCATTAACTTCAATTTGACCTCGATCTGTTAATTTTACGCCTGCTGCATCAGCATTTAAACCATCTGTATAAGGTTTACGTCCTACAGACACTAAACAATAGTCTCCTTTAAACTCAACAACCTCTCCTTTTTTATTTTCTGCTTTAACAATAACTTCATCTCCATGACGCTCAACAGATTGAACTTTATGCGATAGCATCATGTTAAATTTAGCTTTCTTAAACACTTTATTTAACTCTTTAGACAACGCTTTATCCATTGTAGGTAAAATTCTGTCCATGTACTCAATAACAGTAACTTCGGCTCCTAAACGTCTGTATACCTGACCAAGCTCTAAACCAATAACTCCGCCTCCAATCACAATCATGTGCTTAGGGATTTCTTTTAGTTTTAAAGCTTCTGTAGAGGTTATAATACGCTCTTTATCTAAAGTAATAAAAGGTAAGGTAGAAGGCTTACTACCTGTTGCAATTATTGTGTTTTTAGCTTCAATGGTAGTCGTTTCTTCGCCTTCTATTATAATATGTGTAGCATCTTTAAAACTCCCAACACCTGTAAAGACATCAATCTTGTTTTTATTCATTAAAAACTCAATACCTCCTGTTGTTTGGTCTACAACTGCTTGTTTACGACCAATCATTTTTTCTAGGTTTACTTTAATTTCACCCGGAATTTCAATTCCGTGATCTTCAAAGTGCTTAGTCGCTTCTTCATAATGATGTGAAGAGGCTAACAAAGCCTTACTTGGGATACATCCAACATTAAGACAGGTACCACCTAATGTCGAATATTTTTCGATAATTGCTGTCTTCATTCCTAATTGCGCGCAACGTATTGCTGCTACGTATCCACCTGGACCAGAACCTATAATTGCTACGTCGTATTGACTCATATATTTTGTTTTTTCGCTTTCGCGGAAATTATTAAATGTTACTTTCTATAAACAAAAGTACAATTTTGTGTGATTATTCACTAAAGTCTTAAAGCTAATTTTTGAATAAATATGCTATTGAAAACTGAAAAACCCTATTGTAATTATTATACGTTTGATCTTGGATTAAATTGGATAGCCCAAGATAATACCTTAGCCCAAGCAACACTCTAGAGTCTGTTTTTACCCCTATTCCTATGTTAGCACCAAAATCGGTTTGATTAACATTGGTTATGTCATTTCCAAATTGTGTAGATCCAACCTCTTTTACTGCGCCTACAGAAAAACCGACTTGTGGTCCTGCTTCTAAATAAAAGTTTTTGTCTGGATACACTCTTAAACCAATCGGTAAGGTTATATAATTTAAGACAACATTTTCTGCACCTACAGAACTAAACAGTACTTCTGGCACTAATTGTAATGTTTTACTAATCTCCAACTCTCCTGTCATACCAATATGAAAGCTAAAACGTGACGAGTACTCCTCTGAAAAATCACCAGAAATAGTAGCAATATTACCTCCTACTTTTATTCCAAAATAAGAAGGCTTATTGTTTTTTTGTGCAAAACTTAGGGCTGATATTACTAAGAAGAAATAAATTAAATGGTGTTTCATATTTTGATTTAAATAGATTAATACTGTTCAAAAATAAAGTTTATAGCTTAAACGACACAGCAAAAATTAAATAGGTATTGCGGTAGTACTTTTAACTTCACTAATAACAAACATACTATGCGTACTACCAATATGATTAATATTAGTTAGTTTTTCTACCATAAATTCTCTAAAAGCTTCCATATCTTTAACCACAACCTTAAGTATATAATCATAATCACCACTAATATGATGGCACTCTAAAACCTCTGTTAAATTGGTCACCTCTTTTTCAAATTGTACTACGTATTCTTGAATGTGTTGTGAGAGTTTAATATGGCAAAAAGCAACAAAACTTTTGTCTACTTTTTCTTTTTTAACCAACGCAACGTACTTATTAATTACACCATTGTTTTCTAATTTTTTAATACGCTCAAAAACTGCTGTTACAGATAAGTTTAATGCATTAGATAGCTCTTTATTAGTCTGTTTACTATCATTTTGTAGTAATTGTAGTAGTTTTTGGTCAATAGCATCAAAGGTCATAAAGGAAAAATTTTCAGTTTTAGTTATTCAATTTCAAATATAACAAATTAAATTTCTAATAAAACAACATATATTAGTTTTATATTCCTAATAATATTAATTACATTGATTATTATTCTAATAATACTGATATTTGATGTAATCATCACTAAAACTATTATTATGACATTTAAACCAGCAAACAACATACAAGATTTACAGTATTTTGGCGAATTTGGAGGTGTTAACCCGTCTATTTCAGACTCTTCTACCTACACCTTTTTATCAGCAAAAACAATGTTTGATACTTTTGAAGGCAATGCAGATGGATGCTACCTATACTCTAGACATTCTACACCTTCAAATTTATACCTAGGCGAAGCCTTAGCTGCTATGGAAGGGACTGAAACCGCTAACGTCACTGCATCTGGTATGGGTGCAATCACACCTGTTATCATGCAATTATGTGGTCAAGGAGACCATATTGTATCTAGCCGAACCATTTATGGTGGCACCTATGCGTTTTTAAAAAACTTCACCCCTAGATTTGGTATAAACACTAGTTTTGTTGACATCACAAAATTAGATACTGTTGAAGCTGCTATCACAAATAACACAAAAGTGTTGTATTGCGAGTCCGTTAGCAACCCACTACTAGAAGTCGCAGATATTAAAGCTTTAGCTAAACTTGCCAAAAAGTATAATTTAAAACTGGTGGTAGACAACACGTTTTCACCTTTATCAATTTCACCTGCACAATTAGGTGCAGATATCGTAATACACAGTTTAACAAAGTTTATTAATGGCTCATCAGATACTGTTGGTGGAGTCGTTTGTGGTACCCAAGAGTATATTGACAGCCTAAGAAATGTTAACGATGGCGCTTGCATGCTTTTAGGCAGTACTATGGATAGTTTAAGAGCAGCTTCTGTTTTAAAAAACTTACGCACGCTACACATCAGGATGCAACAACATAGTGTCAATGCCTTATATCTAGCACAAAAATTTGAAGCTTTAGGTCTTAAAACCGTCTATCCTGGCTTACCCTCTCATCCTTCTCATGCGTTATTTAAATCCATGATGAATGACAAATACGGTTTTGGTGGCATGCTAACTATTGACGCTGGATCTTTAGATAAAGCTAATGCGTTAATGGAGCTAATGCAAGAAAAAAACCTTGGCTATTTAGCAGTAAGTTTAGGCTTTTACAAAACCTTGTTTTCTGCTCCTGGTAGCTCAACATCGTCCGAAATTCCTGAGGACGAACAAAAAGCAATGGGGTTAAGCAATGGACTTATCAGGTTTTCAATAGGTTTAGATGCAGACATACAGCGTACTTACCAAATAATGCACACTTGCATGAAGGACTTAAGCATAATTTAAGACCACATCAGTGTTTAAATAAGGTTTAGTTAACGCTAAACCTTATTCTATTTTAAAAACGATCCAAACAGGGTTTTAGGTTACCTTATTTGCAACTAATAATTAAGCAAAAGTTAAGCACAAACAGACAAAGCATGGTCTAAATCTCTTAACACACTAGTTTTCAACGCATAATTCAATTTGCAAAACATCTTGTAAAATCGTAACATTACACTTCCTAAAAACTAACTAAATGCAAGACGACAATATTTCCAAAATCGACATTAATGACCAAAAGATTATTGACAATAAAGAGTTAAGCTTATTAGAAGCCTTAATTCCGGTAGTAATCCTAATGTCTCTATTAGCATACAATATCTTTTTTGTAGAAGGTCAGGAATGGTTTGGGACATATACCAATCATATCATTTTATTAATTGGCGGACTTGTCGCTGCTGGTGTTGGGCTGTTTAATAAAGTCTCTGTAACTTTAATGTTAAAAGAAATCTGGGAAAACCTTAAAAGCGTTTTTGTACCTATCATGATTCTGTTTTTAGTGGGTGCACTTGCTGGTACTTGGTTAGTTAGTGGTATTATTCCTGCTATGGTATATTACGGGTTACAGGTTTTAAATCCTGCTATATTTTTACCTGCTTCAGTTATTATTGCTGCAATAATATCTATTGCAACGGGTAGTAGTTGGACCACATCTGCAACCGTTGGTATTGCTTTAATTGGTATTGGTAGCGCATTAGGTATTGCACCAGGTATGATTGCTGGAGCAGTAATCTCTGGCGCTTATTTTGGAGATAAAATGTCTCCTTTAAGCGACACCACAAACCTTGCTCCTGCTATGGCTGGTACAGATTTGTTTACGCATATTAGATATATGACTTTTACTACAGTACCAACGTTAATAGTCACTTTAATAGTATTTTCAATATTAAGTACAACAATTGATACAAGTGGTACAACAGATATCAGTGGACTTTTAGCAAGTATTAAAAATACCTTTAACATTACACCTTTATTATTCATTGTACCTGGTGTCGTAATTGGATTAATATTATTAAAAACAAAACCTCTTATTGCCTTATTTACAGGTATCATTCTTGCTGCTGTTTTTGCCTTTATTTTTCAGCCTAATATTTTAGACAGTTTAGCAGATTCAAAAATCAGTGCAATTATAACATCAATATTAACAGATACTAACATTGCAACCGACAACCAAAAACTTAACAAACTTTTTTCTTCTGGAGGAATGAACGGAATGCTATGGACCATCTTTTTAATTTGCTGCGCAATGGTATTTGGTGGTATCATGGACGCAATTGGTGCCTTATCCAGAATCACTAAAGAGTTACTTAAAATTGCCACTAGCGTCTTTGGTTTATTTACAAGCACAGTAATAAGCTGTTTAGGCTTAAATGCAATAGCATCAGATCAATATTTAGCAATTGTAATACCTGGTAAAATGTTTAAAAAAGCCTATAAAGACAGAGGGCTAGCGCCAGAAAACTTAAGTCGTACCTTAGAAGACTCTGGTACGGTAACCTCAGTACTAATCCCCTGGAACACCTGTGGTGCTTACCAATCTGGTGTATTAGGCGTTAGCGTTGCAGATTATTTTGTGTACGCTATCTTTAACTGGTTAAGCCCTATTACAACATTGCTATTTGCAGCGTTTTCAATTAAAATAAGACAGATTATTTCTAAATAGTTCCAAACTATATTTATTCAAACAAACTATAACAAAAATTTATAGCCCAATAAGATTTAAAAATTTTATTGGGCTTGTTTTTTTAACATTCAACCATATCTTTGCCACTCAAAAATTAATCTAATAACTAAAAATTTTTAACACTATGGCTATAGTAGGAAAACAATTTCCAGACTTAACAGTAGACGCAATGAACGAAATGGGTGACACCTTTAAACTTAACGTTCTTGAAGAAGCAAAAAACAACAAGAAAAAAGTAGTATTATTCTGGTACCCAAAAGATTTTACTTTTGTTTGCCCAACAGAATTACACGCTTTTGAAGCTGCAAAAGAAGAGTTTGCAAAAAGAAATACTATAGTAATTGGTGCCTCTTGTGATACTCCAGAAGTACACTTTGCTTGGTTAAATACACCTAAAGATAATGGTGGAATTGAAGGTGTAACTTACCCAATTTTAGCAGACTCTAACCGTAACCTAGCCTCTACCTTAGGTATTTTAGATATCACTAACGAAACTTACAACGAAGAAACAGGTGTAGTAACCGTTGAAGGTGACAACGTAACTTACAGAGCCACTTACGTAATCGACGAAGATGGTGTAGTACAACACGAAGGGGTAAACAACATGCCTATCGGAAGAAACGTAAACGAGTTTTTACGTATCATTGATGCCTTAACACACGTGCAAGAAAAAGGAGAAGTTTGTCCTGCAAACTGGGAAGAAGGTAAAGACGCAATGAGCGCTAACAGAACTGGTACTGCTGAGTATTTAGCAAATCACGTAAACTAAGCAATCATGGTTCAAGAATTAAGTCAAGATAATTTATCAGAAATTATAGCAAACAACAACACCGTTGTGGTACAATACTCTGCCACTTGGTGTGGTAACTGTCGTATCATGAAACCTAAAGTTAAAAAATTAGCTGGTGAGTTACAAAACATTACGTTTGTTATCGCTGACGCGGAAAAATTTCCGGAATCAAGACAATTAGCTACCGTAGACAATTTACCAACGTTTGCCACTTTTAAAGACGGAAAATTTGTAAATCAAACACAGACTAACAAATTTGATGTATTAAAAGACTTAGTAAACGAAGTAGCCTAATACAAAAAACGTCCGTTCCAGTAATTTTGAAGTAATAAAAATTATATCGAGAACAGCTTTTGAAACAGAAATTAAAAAATACTTATCAATGAAATTACCAGTAATAAAACACCTAGCGCAATTTATAGAAGATAACGACGAAGATTACGTTATCGAAACCATTGAAACGCTAGAAGCATTAACCGAAGTACCATCCTTAAAAGATGAAGAGCTAGACGTTATCGGAGAGCTTATCTCTAACATGTATGGTGCTATTGAAGTTAATAAAATGATTAAAGACGGTACGCCTAAAAAAGAAGCGGTAAACAACTTTATGAAACGTGTTTTAGGATCTATTGATAAATAAGCCTAAAGAAAAAGAAAAATTTAAAAACCACTTTGCAATTTCGCAAAGTGGTTTTTTTTATGCTGTTACCTAAACCCCTAAGGCATATCCCCTAACCCTGTAATACCTTTACTACAAATAAAAATACGTAGTTATACGTATTGTGTTTATTATCAAATAGTTGTAGCTTGGCTGTTAATAATTTAACTACAATAACTTGAGGTCTATTTGATATTAGTTACAAAAAGTTGTTATAAAAGTAGTTGCCAGTAATTTGAGAAAACTCGCCCCCCATTATTAGGTATGTTTTCCAAATTAAATTAGCTATAAATTGAGAAACTAACCAAACCAATATATTATGAAAAAATCATTATTTGCTATTTTAGTTTTATTCTTAAGTTACAGCTGTAAAACTGTAAAACTAAATTCTAAACCTTCACCAAATATTGCGAATGAACAACCTCAAATTAAAGAGTCCAAAATTTTCATTCCATTATCACTTAATCTCTCTGAAGTAGAGAAACAAGTTGACAATGCTGTTCCAAAAGGACAAATATTTTATGAAAATGTTGGTTGCGAAAGAAAACAATACAAAGTAAGGGTATTTAGAAATAATCCAATGAAAGTAAGTACTCAAAATGGAAAACTTGTTTTCAAAAACAACCTTGAAGTAAAGGCAAGTGGAAAATATTGTCCAGGAGTTTGGCAAGATGATTGGCTATGTGACTGTTGTTGTCACGGAGGAAATATCGATGGCGATGCAAATTCAACAATAGCTTTAACTATAGAAATAGATTTAAACATTAATGAAAACTATAAAATGTCAGCGGACACAAAAATTGATGGAGAAATAATTTCAGGAAAAAATATCGAGATATGGTTATTAGGTTTTAAAATTAGCATACCTATTGAAGATGTAGTTGGTCCAATTCGTGACCAATTAAAACCTGTTAAAGAACAACTTGATAAAGAAATAAGTAAACAATTAAATAAAATTGACTTAAAAAGTGAATTGACAAAAGTTTGGAATGAAGCCCACAAAACAATTCCAGTTGATGATTTCTACTTACATATTTATCCAGAAAACATCTTTTTTCAAGATTTTAAATCCCAAGGAAATAATATAAATGTTGGTGTTGGAATCGGAACTAAATTAAATTTAAAATCCTCACAAGAAGAAATTGAAATAAAACCTTTACCCAAATTAACTATTATAGAAAGTTCTGATGGTTATTTTCATATAAATCTTCCAATTGATGCAAGTTTTGATAAAATTTCAAGCCAATTAAATAAATCATTCAAAGATAAAAAATATGAATATGGAAGTAACTGGGTAAAAATTAGAGATGTCAAAACTTATGGTGTTAAAATTAATGAACACGCATCAGGACTTTTATTTGACGTCGAAATAAAAGGAAAAGTAAGTATGTTTAAAAGAGTTAAAGGACACCTATATTTCACAGCAAAGCCAGCACTAGATTTGGATAAAACATTAATTTATCTTGATGATTTTAAGATGAATTCAAATACCAACTCTGAAATTATAAATAAAGGGTTAGAATTTCTTGTTAACAGATTTTATTATGATGATATTTCTAAAAGTAGTATTTACAATTATGGTTCTGACTTATCTAATCTCGAAAATCAAATTAGAGCAGACCTTTCTGAAATTGAACTTGATAACTATAAAGTAAAGCTGAATTTAGAAAAAATCAGCTTAAAAGGAATTTATATAACGGATGAAATTTTAGGCATAGATTCGGAAGCTAAAGGAAAAATTGAAACAATTAAAATAGATTAAAAACGTTTTACAACACCGTATAAAATTAATTACTAATTTTAGTTGTTTAAACACGCAGCTAACCATACACAAACACGCTGTATGCAATAGAAAAAATGAATCTGGAAAAAATATATAGAGACGAATTAGAAAAACTAAGGAGTGACAAAACGCTTCTTGACAGCTATTCTATAGATTCCGCAAAAGACAACAACAAAAATCAAATTAGAAGAAATAGAATCCTTATCGGGCTCTATAATGATTGTCAAAATGCAGATTATGACATAGCCAAATTTCTATTCAATGAAGAAAAAAAACTAAGAAAGTCTAACCAAGTTGTTGAAGAATATGAAGTTGAAGTTTTATACCTAGCAGCATTCATATTAACAAAATTTGATAAAGTCGAAGATATATGGAGTTTCATTGATTCTAAAACAACTGACTTTGATTCTTCCATTGGTTTTGATACTGAATATTTACTCTCCTTTGGAATTGTTAAAGTCAAGAAATATCTGACTGAAACTGATCACCCAAATAAAGAACTTGCTCTAAAAATTACAGGTATCAATAACGATCCACCACCATATTCACAAAAAGAAATAGACAACTGGAAACAATTTAAGCATGAATACTTTTTGGTATTTAAATTTTCAATTAAAGATGAAGTTGATTTTGCATTTCAAGCAAAAGAATATGATTACTTAAAACAACTACTTCCAAGTTGGTTAACCAATAAGGACAATTGGTCAGAAAATCAAACTTTAACAAGCATTGCAATCGGCAGAGACTTGCAAATAGATCAATTTCATTTGGACGCGCTAAAACACTATGTAAAAACCTTTAAAAATTCAGTAAGAATCAAAATGTACAAAAAAGACATTGCTGAATTAAAAGAAAAACTGCATATAAAAATACATGAAAGTAATAGCGGAGATAATGGAAACTCAGAAGCCAGTAATATTAACAAAAATAAGTCTTGGTGGAAAAAGTTTTGGTCCTAAACCACCACTACTCTTATGCCAACCGCTATAAAAAAAATAACAAACCATAGTGCAATAAGACCAGCTTTAGGATATTATTATCAATCCATTTTTGCTTTGATAGGTCTTTTTGACTCCCAAAATGAAGATTCATTTGTAAGTATAGAAACGCTAGAAACATTAACAGAAGTACCATCCTTAAAAGATGAAGAGCTAGACGTTATCGGAGAGCTAATCTCTAATATGTATGGTGCAATTGAAGTTAATAAAATGATTAAAGAAGGTACGCCTAAAAAAGAAGCGGTAAACAACTTTATGAAACGTGTTTTAGGATCTATTGATAAATAAGACTAAAGAAAAAGAAAAATTTAAAAGCCACTTTGCAATCTTGCAAGGTGTTTTTTTTTATGCTGTTACCTAAACCCTTAAGGCATATCCCCTAACCTTGTAATACCTTTACTACAAATAAAAATACGTAGTTATACGTATTGTTATTACTATTTAGTAATTGTAGTTTAGCTTACTAATAATTTAGCTACAATAACCTGAGGCCTGTTTGATATTAGTATTGAAAAGTTGTCATAAATATAGTTAGTTACAACCACTAAACCCAATAAACAATTATGAAAAAAAACTTTAGAAGTACTCCTGAATTTATTACCAATAGAATAAACGCTCTTAATTCAGATAATATTATTGTTGCTACAATAATAAAAATAAACAAGAATCAAATTGAGGATTTAAAATTCAGAAATTTAAACTTACAATTAAATAATAATCAAATCAGTTTTAATAATCAATATATTCCAGAAAACACAGTTGGATCTTTTAGTCGTAAAAATATTAATGGATATAAAATTGTATACAAAGACCAACACAAAATAAGAAAATCATTTTATTTAGGAGAAAGACCTTATTATGGAGATTGGTCAAAAGGCTATTTTTCTCTTTATGTAACAAGAGAGGTTTACCCATATGACGATATTCCACCAAGAGAACTTTCAATAACAACAGAATTACTTGAAGAAACTGAAAATGATTTTAAAATTAAAGTTTCTGTTGATATTATACTAAATAGAAATGAAGAAAATTTTGATGAAGAATTATTTTTTGTTATAAATTTATTACAAGAAAATATTTATTCTGTTAATGTTTTCTCTTCTGAAACAACGCGAGAAGAGTACTTAAGAACTTTATCGTTAACTTGGGATATATTTCCTCCTGGAGATAGAAATGACGACTTAGAAAGAATTATGAGAGGAAGTAGAAACTTAACACCTGAAAAAGTTGAGGAAGTTCAAAATAAATATGATTATTTAGTTAATTTAAATCCTGCTGAAATTATTTCGGGTCTAAGTGGAATGAGAAAATATTTTGGTGCTAAATTTTCTGACAACCTAGTTGTATTTGAAAATTTAAATTATGGAAATGCTATTTATGTTTTATTTGAAAACTGGGTAGAATTAAGTCAGATGAGTCGAACTGAGATTCAAACAAGACCAGCAAACGAATACATTAGAATAAAACACACTGCAAATTGGCAACAAAATTTGGAAAGAATAATTGCGGGAAGAAGATAAAAAGGCAGTAACTTAACTAACACCGTATAAAAATAATTGCGGTTTAATGCTAAAAAAAAGGTCGTTGCGTATTCGTAAAGTCTAGTTTTTCTTTGGAAAATCCTCACATACAAACCCGCAACTATTCTTATACATAAACGTTGTAAAACATTTAAAACAAAATTATGCTTCCAAAAAGAAAAATGAATATTTATAAAAAAAACACTGAAAATGTACAATCAATAATTGATTTCTATTTTAGGGAATTAGATTTAGATTTAGAAGGTTCAATGGATTTCTTGATTGAGGAGAAACAAAACCTAGAGTTGAATCAAATTGAATTTATCAGTAGAAAAATTAGAGAAGCGTATTATGAAATTTTCAAATTAAATTTGAATGGAAGAATTTCTTTAAAAAATCTTCTTAACTATGCTATAATGACACTTACTGAAGAACGCTCTAATTGGAATGGAAGTAAAAGCAGACTTAAAATAGCTGAAGATTTTTTTAATTTCGTAAAAAAAACTGAAACTGATATTGGATTCTTAGAAAGAAATAATTAAAAAAGTTTCACAACAAAGTACTATGGAACAAAACAAGTAAAAACTAACTAATGTTTAAGTAAAACACTTCTATAATTAGTATCATAACTTAGTCCTAATTTTGCTATTGCAAAAGCCTATTTTAATAACCACATCACAACGTATAGATATAGTAATAAATATAACTAACGTCGTAATTCATGACTTTATACGTTTTATTAACCTATTTAACTTACAGGATATCAGTAATTAAAGTCACGATGTAACCAATTGCACTCATTTAATTTATACTACTCAAAACTCAATGAATTACGATAAACTTAAAAAGTTATTTATAAATAAAATTGAAAACGATGAAGGGATTAAACTCAAACCATCTGAAGTCAAATTCTCAATTGAAAACAATAGTAATGATTATATTAAAATAAGAACTTTCGTTTTTAATCAAGAGTTTGGACTGGGCTATGTGGATCACAATTCCTCAGAATCACACTACATTAAAGACTGTTTTTCCAGAGTAATTGACTACGATACCGATTCTCCAAAATGGCATATTTGGGGCTTAAAAGCAGCTAATTTAGAAGATGTTTATTCTAATCAGCTAAGAGAATTAAAAGAGTACATATCGTCATCTAAATTTCCATTAAATAGTGAAAATATAATAATTGACATAAGTGATGTTCCATCCAAACCTGACACTAATGGATTAAGAAAATATGCTCTTTATATAGTTCATAATTATGATAATATTCTAGAAAAAGAAATTGACATCTATAATTATAATAACGAATTAGCAATAGATGTAATTGCAGAACTTAAAAATAAAATTAACAACGCACGATACCCTATACTTTAGTTAATAACATAAAAAATACGTAGTTATACGTATTGTAATTATTATTTAGTTTGTAGTTTAGCTTACTAATAATTTACTACAATAACGTGAGATCTATTTGATATTAGCATTAAAAAGTTGTCATAAAAGTAGTTACCAGCAATAAGAATAAAATATGTGCAGATACGCATTTAAAAAATATAAACCACATTACGTTTGCTTTGACTGTCGAAAAAGCTTTAAACAACCAATTATCGAAGACATTGTAATGCAAAATGGAGATTGGGAATCTTACAAACAGGCATTTTTAAATTATGATTCTGAAAAATCAAAAATATTTAGAAATGAAAACCCTAAGTTGATAAATCGATTTGAAGAGCAATATCGGAATAAGAAATATAAGTGTCCTGACTGTAGTTCTGAAATGAATAATATTGGACTTGACTTTAAAGCTCCTAAAAAGGAAAAAATTAAGGAATGGGAAATAATCAGGAGTATGTATAAACTTGGAAACACTTTTCATACTTGTGGATGTGATGGTCCAGGATATATTCCTCAAAACGTGAATGACTACTTAATTTATCTTGACAAAATTAAAGTTGGATATGAAGAAAGGTTGAATGAACGTCTTAAAAAAAATTCTAAATCTGAACTAAAAGAGTACCTGAATTATTGGAACTCAAAACTGAATTCTATAACCCTTGAGATTAAGAAAACAAAAGCTGGTAACACTATATATAGCAAATTGGGCAATTAGTGTTTAACCGAAAGGTTGTTGTCTATTTATAAAGTCGCCAAATCTTTTGATTTGGTGTTAAAAGAGAAAAATTAAAACAAAATAAAAAGTTTTGGCTTGTGGCTAATCCGAAAGTAATCGCTTATTTTCTGCCCAACTTGCCATATATTTAACGTTACCACACATTTGAACAGAATATTTATGAAAAACATTTTACTGATTTTATTATTAGCTATCTGCTATCAATCTTACGGACAAAATAGCTACCGAATTGAAAAGTATATTTGGAATTATACAAAACCAGCTGAATATATATCGAGAGTTGACAATTTTGAGAAAGATATAAAAACTGGAGAAGATTATGTTAAAAAACAGAATGACGGAACTACACTCTCGACTGACGACAAAATACTTTTCTCAATCGCAAAAACTGATTCATTGCAAATGAATATAGTTTTGGCAAGTTATAAAGACAATGGAAATATTGAAAGGTTTACGCTGAAAGGTTACGCTGAAAAACTAGGAGAGTATTTTAAGGTAAATCCGAAAAACGATGACCCAAAAATTATTGTGACTGTCAAAGTGAATGAAATACTGATTGACGAAACAAAATTTTATCTGATTAGAAAAACGATAAATTATACAGAACAGAATTACTCATATTCATCTGACTATTATGTAAGTGAAATACAAGGAAAAGAATTTTCGATTGCTGTAGTTTATGACAATGAAGCTGACAAGCTGAAAATTGAGAAATCGATATTGGAATCAACATTTGAATAAAAGAACGTGAGGTAACAAAGTACTGTGGTAAAAAACAAGTAAAAACTCATTAATTTTTCAATAAAACACTTCTATAATTATTATCATAAGTTAGTCCTGATTTTGCTATTGCAAAAGCTTGTTTTAATAGCTTATTACAAACAGCTATTAATGCTAGTTTTTTGCTCTTCCCTTTGGCTACTAATCGATCATATATTGCTTTGCAAGCATAGTTATATTTACAGGCATTAAAACTGCACATAAATAATAAATTTCGAAGCTTTTGATTCCCTATTTTACTAATTCTAGGACGTCCTTTTACACTACTCCCACTTTGACGGATCACTGGTGTTAAACCTGCGTAACTACACAATTCACTTCCGCTTGTAAAACGATCAAATCCATCGGTCAAAACCACTAACATTAATGATGTTTTGGGACCAATTCCTGGAATACTTTTTAAGCGTGTTAAAACATCTTGATGCACTTCTTTTACTAAAGCTAACAATTTATCTTCTATCATTTTTAGCTCTTTCTCAACCTGTTTTAAACTACGTTTTAAAGAGCTAACTACTACTTTACTTGGATTGCCTAAAACAGCTTCGCCATGTAGTTTATTTTTTAGCATTGTGCTTTGTTTTGTATACACACCAAGGAGTCTGGTCATTTGAAGACATTCTAATTGATGCTTTGAGTTGCCTTTCCAAAGCTTTAATTTTACATCTTTGGCATATTCACAAATCAACTTTGAGTCACTTTTATCTGTCTTTATTTTAGACAACTTCATTTGTATAAATCGTTTTACTGCTAAGGGATTCTCTACCGAAACTTTAATACCTTCTTCTTGTAAATAATAAGCTAATTGATAATGATAATATCCCGTAGCTTCCATTACACAATGACTATTAAAATCTAACAATTTTACGAACTTTTTAAATCCAGAAATACTGTTTTTAAACTGGTAATAATTACCTTCTGAATCTGTGACATCAAAAACTAAATGACTGATGTCTATTCCAAAATATTTTATATCTTTATTCATAACAAAATGTTTTTTGAAAGGACAAGCTACGCGAGTTTCAACGACTTAAAATCGAGGTCTAAAAGCCTCATAGAACTGTACGAAATCTGGGTAGTAAAAGAGAGGGGATTTTCAATGTTGACGAGATCTGTAGTCTCTGCGTATATATTAACCTTATTCCTCTCTTTTGTGCTTTCTATTTTATATGTCTTAAATTTAATGCTTTTATTAAAATGCTAACTTAAGCCGTATATAATTCATTGCTACTTATAGCCTACTTACTAAAGTCCTAGCAGACTTTCTATCTGTCATTTATTTGCTAAATTACTCGGTTAACCACAAAAAAAACCATATACAAATACGTTATAAAATAGTGACAGCTATTTCCAAAAACAAATACTAAACAGTCTTTAAAAAAATATTAGGTTAAAGAGCCCTTAAAACTTGGGCTAATCACCTCTATTCTATTTGTTTAAAATAAACCAATTTTGTTTCATCGATTGAGAATTACATTTAATAATTCTAAACTAACAGTTAATAAAGTACCTCTTTATAACTATAGAAATTAAATAGAATTTTGAATCAGATTGAACACGGAAGTTAAAAAGTGAATAGAGTAAGCAAATTTAAAATCTAATATTATGAAAAATGAAAAACTAGAAAAATTTGATCCAAATGGGCAAAATGTTAAGTACAACGGAAAGATGCTTGTATTTCCTGATCCAATATCTTTTATGAGTACTTTACAGGGTATCGCTAAGGCAAATCAGGATTGCCCAGAGATTAATGAAGTAAAAATCTTTCAAAAATTTGAAAATCATTTCAATGGTTTTTACTCTTTAAGAAATAAAATTGCTGGAGAAGTTGCTTCAATGGAGGAAAAAGAAGGCATCACTGAAAAAAATGATCCTGAATTAAAATATAATCCAGACCCTTATGTTCAAACAGTACTTAATGAGGATGAGGAAGTAATGGTTTCTGGAAAAATTGTAAGAATTACAAAAAAAGGAATGTTTGAGGTTGAAAGCAAGTCAAAGGAAATAACTGATCTTACTCCTGAATCTGCAAAAAAAAGCTGTTGTTGGTTCATTCATCAAAGAGTGAATTGGAAAGCTTACCAAAATAATCCGAACTGGAAAATTAAATCTACAATTTGGGTTAATGGCTTCAATTTTTGGGGAATGGTATTTCTAATGGTAGGCGGTAAAACTAGACATTATGAAAAAAACTGGCTTGGGCATTGGGTTTCTAGAATCCCTTGGAAATTGAGTATTTTTGGTAACTATACATTCAAATACTTAACTTGTGATAATATAAATCAAAATTCTCGTACCCTTGGAGGAAATTATAAATATCAAGCACGTGAAGTTTCTCAAGTAAATTTTGAAGTTTCTGGTGGTATACCTTCTTTTGTTACAGAATTCAAAACAGTACATAGAGGTAATCATAACTATGATGATTCATACGCTTATTTAGATATTTGTAAATAACGGTTAACAAGGTCTAACACTTTGTCGTTTATGTATTATCAAAAAAATATCCTCACCTGCTTCTACCATTTAAGCATTTGAGTAAATATTGAAGTGCCTACTTTTGATGGGATAAACGACAAAGTGATAGAATTATTTAGTATGGTAACAATAAACAAAAATAATATAGTTGTTTAAAAAAAATGCTGGAATAAAAACGATTTGCCAACAAAGTACTGTGGTAAAAAACAAGTAAAAACTCATTAATTTTTCAATAAAACACTTCTGTAATTAGTATCATAAGCTAGTCCTTATTTTGCTATTGCAAAAGCTTGTTTTAATTGGCTATTACTAACAGCTATTAACGCTAATTTTTTACGCTTCCCTTTAGCTACTAATCATCCATGTATTGCTTTGTAATACCTCTTGTATTTACAAGTGTTTAAACTGCACACAAATAATAAAATCAATACCATTTAAATCCCAATTACATAAGATAATTCCTACTTATTTTATTACAAAACTCAATTTTCACACAAACATCTGTAAAACAAATAGTTAACACATGTTTCGACATAGGTTATAGCGTGGTTATAGCATGGTTATAACGTACTTATAGCATGCTTATAGTATGTTTATAGAGAGTCAGTAATAACTAACCCAAATACAAAACCAAGCAGTTTAAGAATATAGCGTTAAGGCTAGTATATTTCAGTAGCCTAAGTACCCAATTTTTACTAAAGAGAACAACATCAAAATAAATCTCACCAAACAATACAATACTTGTTAAAACACGATTACTAAACCAACAAATAAAACGTTTAAATATAAGTATGGCTTAAAACAAACCATCAAGAGCAGAGATCGTACACAAAAAAAGGCTAAGCAAGCAGTCTATAGTTACAACCATACACAAACACATTTTACTCTCTAATTAACAAAACTTACCCAAGTACATTAAAATCTAAATCTCAAATACAGACCCTCAAAAAAATAATGTAAATTTACCTGAGCCTACGATGTAACAATTGGACAAGTTCAAAATATTACCCAAAAAGGATCAACCTTTTAAGTATAATACAAACTAAACATTTTTGTTTTGTTTAAAGCTTATTATTTGAATAACTAAAGGTAATCATCAAACCAATTGAAGTGGATTTTCATAATCTCGTCTTTGTTTTCTTTGATGTTTTCAATAAAACTTTTAGCAATTGAAGATAAGTTTTTAGAACTTAACCATATTAAATTCCATTCCGTTTTCATAGGTAATTTTTTAACTGGAATTATCTGTAAATCGCCATTTTTAAGTTCGTTTTTAATACCAATTAATGGCATTATCGAATAACCCAACCCTGCAATTATTGCCTGTTTTAAAGCTTCATTTGACTTTAATTCCATTTTCTTATAAGTAGAAATTTTATTGGATACTAAAAAATACTCCATTTGATTTCTAGTTGCAGATCCTTGCTCTCTAAAAATAAGAGGT
Source organism: Olleya sp. ITB9 (assembly GCF_001315805.1). Taxonomy (NCBI): domain Bacteria; kingdom Pseudomonadati; phylum Bacteroidota; class Flavobacteriia; order Flavobacteriales; family Flavobacteriaceae; genus Olleya; species Olleya sp. ITB9. The sequence continues at coordinate 115,849 of NZ_BCBW01000009.1, read as the reverse complement.
AGTTTCTCAAATTCTTTTCTACTTATATTCTTTCCGGTTGGTTTGTATTGCTTACCTCCTACTAAGTAAAGTCTATTGTCCATTAACTGAATACGATTAATTTTTAAATGCTTCGGTATTGTAGACACCATTGCAAAATCAATTTCATTATTTTCTAATGAACGTACTACGTCAGCTTTATTGGTTACATCCATTAATAAATCGACACCTTTATGCTTATTGATAAAATTAGTCAAAAAATAAGGCATCACATATTTAGCAGTAGATACAATTGCAATTTTAAATTTCCCAGCCAATTCACCCTGAAAAGACAATGCTTTATAATTAATAGCATTCACTTCTTTTAAGATTTTTTCTGCTGCAAGCTTTATTTCTTCTCCAAACTCAGTAATGTAAATTTTTCTTCCAACTACCTCAAATAATGGTATTTGAAATTGATCCTGAAAATTTTTTAACTGGATAGATACAGCTGGTTGCGTTAAAAATAATTCCTCTGATGCTTTAGTAACACTTTGGAGTTCACTGACCTTATGGAATATTTCTAGTTGATGCAAAGTATACTTCATAAATATTTCTTATGTAATTCATAATAAAAATAAATAAAAATAAATAAATAATACTTGTAATCTTTGCACAAATAATTAAAACTTTAAAATTATGAGCGATTTTGTAATTAGAAAAAATGACAACAGTAAATCAAAAAATAAACTAGCTACATATGCTAAACCAACAACAAAAGAGGCAACTCTATTTGTAAAAGTGATTGCTTTTGTTATTGCTTTTTCTGGACTTATTTTCATGTCTACTAGTAACGATAATTTAATGCTTAGTGAGCTAGTAGTTTCTGGAGTAATATTATCCATAGTCTTTTTTATTCACAATGTATCAAACTATTAGGTTAAAAATTAAACTCACTAAACAAACGCTAAATTAAATGGATTTACATTTATTATTGGACAATTTAACTAATCCTGCTTTACTTTTTTTCTTTTTAGGAATCATAGCAGTCCAGTTAAAAAGCGATTTAAGTATCCCAGAAAACTCCTCAAAATTTATTTCACTTTACCTACTATTAGCCATTGGTTTTAAAGGCGGTCAAGAACTTGCTCACAGTGATTTCTCTATGGAAATACTATGGTCATTACTCTTCGGAATACTGTTAGCTATTTTAGTTCCTGTTTACACCTATTTTATTTTAAGAAGAAAATTTAATGTAGAAAACGCAGGTGCGATTGCTGCTGCTTACGGATCTGTAAGCGCAGTAACATTTGTGACTACAATCTCTTTTTTAGAATTAGAGCAAATCGCCTTTAGTGGACACATGGTAGCAGTTATGGCACTGATGGAAGCACCATCAATTATGGTAGGACTTTTACTAATGACTTATTTCAAGAAAAGTAAAAAAGACGAAAAAACAGTACCAATGAAAAAAGTAATCCATCATGCACTGACCAACGGTAGTGTGTTAATTATTATTGGAAGTCTTTTTATAGGTTTTATGGCTAGTGAAGCACAAGCTGAAGGAATTAAACCATTTACTACAGACATTTTTAAAGGGTTTCTAGCTGTTTTCCTCTTAGACATGGGTATCACAAGCGGTAGAAAATTATCGGACTTTATTAAAAAAGGATGGTTTGCTCTAGTATTTGCTATTATAATACCTGTTATAAATGGAAGTTTAGTTGCCGTAAGCAGTGGAATAATAACAGAAAGCACAGGTAACAGATTACTGTTTGCCATACTTGCAGCTAGCGCCTCCTACATTGCTGTACCAGCAGCAATGAAAATTGCTGCACCAAAAGCCAATCCAAGTTTATACATACCTATGGCGCTTGCTATTACATTCCCTTTTAATATCACATTAGGGATGCCTCTTTATTTATGTATCATAAACATATCATAAATAAAATTAATAAATAGTATAAAATATATAAATAAAAATCAATACAATTAATTACGCAACTTTGCAATAACAACACAATAAAACAATTATAACATCATGGAAACATTAGTACAACCTAAAACAAAACAAAAAATAGATTTAATTGATGGTAAATTTACACCGTCAGAAGCTTCGGACATAATCAAATCTATATTAGACGCAAAAATAAATTTTCATAAAATACAACGACTTTCAATTACAGAAGGTAATAATATTGATCCTTGCGAATATGACAGTAGTAGAATAAATGAGCTTATCAATGAACAACAAATCGCTAAAGATTTTTTTGCTCAAGCACGATTACAAGGTAAAAAGTTAAAAATGCGTAGTGTTATTCAAATTGACATAGAAGAATAAATTTTCACATAAAAAAATCCTACTAACCATTATATAAATATTGTATAATGGTTAGTAGAATTTTTTTTTAGTTATAAATAAAAGGACTAAAATAGTACTAAAAAAAACTCACTAATGTTTTAAATAAAATACTTCTGTACTAATGATTCTAAATTAGTTCTCATTTTGCAATAACAATAGCCTCTTTTAATACTGTTTTACAAACTACTAAAGCTTACTTTTTCGCTTTCCTTTGGTGAGTAATTGATTATAAATGCTTTGTAAAACGTCTTCAATTTACAAGTATTATAACTGCATAAAAATAACAAAACAATTACCATTTATAATCCAAATAACAAGGGGTAATTTTAGTCTATTTTACCATAAAATCAAAAATCAACATAAACACCTAAAAAACAAATAGTTAAACTAAAACTTAACAAAGGTTATAGCGTGGTTATAGCATGGTTATAACATACTTATAGCATGCTTATAGTATGATTATAGAGAGTCAGCAATAACTAACCCTAATATAAAACCAAGCAGATTATACACAATAACCTTTTGCGACACTTATACTACCCATTATTTTTAGAAATAAAAAACTGCAAACGAAGCACTTAATGCAAAAGATTATAATAAAGTAGAAAAAATATTAAAGGTTAGTAAAGCCTCCCTATTTCAAGAAAAACAATCAAAAATATTTTCAAAAATAAAAACGATTATTAATTGTGACACGTTAAAAGGGTTTAACCAACTGGTAATTATTACAGAAATACAAGTTTATGAAAATATAGCAATGGGTCTTAATAGTAGCGGTTTGAAAACTCCAATTGGTGTTAATAATATTCTTGAATACCTAGAAGATTCTATAATAGTTTAAACAAAAAAATCTAATAGCTTCAAAGCCAAAACTAGATTACAAATTAACCGTAACTAATAACGCAACGGTAATATAAAATGTAGTCAATAAAAAAAGGTGCTAAAAAAAACTTTAGCACCTTTAGTATTTTTGCGTTGTAGCTTTAATTTATTCGCAAATAAAATTACTATTTATAGCATTCTCACCTGTAATTTCAGATTCTAAATTGTCTTCTGTAAATAATACAAATCTGTCAATAGCATGACCTGTAGATCGTCCCGAAACCTCAATGGTATAATCTCCAGGCGTATCAAAAACTACATAAATATTGTGTGCATCATTATCGCTTGTTTTTGTATTCCATTTCCAAGTATTTTGAGTATTCATATAAGCTTTAAACCATCCATCTCTTCCTGGTCCGTTTGGTAATGTAGAGGTTTGACCTGCACTTTCAGGAATAGGATCTAGAGTTGTTTCTTTTGGATAAACAATATGGCCATCGTTTTTCATTCCATAAAAGTGATCTGCATCAGGTATGCGTAACCAACTGTCATTATGCTCTGATCCTTGGTCACCAATGGTAATATATGATCGCCAAATAAATCTATAAGTTCCTGGTGTTGTTATTCTAATGTTATAAGTTAAAAGTCCATTTCCAGGATTCCCCAAAAAAGTATCTCCTGTCCATACTAAATATCCATCGCCAGAAGCTTCTTCAATACTTTGCTGAAAACTCCAATTAGTATTTTGAAAATTGGTCTTCTCAAATTCGATATCCAAAACACCGTTTTCCTCTATAAAAAAAGAGGCTTGTGTACCATCACAACCTGAAGACATGCCAGAATCGGTTGAATCATCTGAGCTACATGACGATATTGAAGTAATAAAGATTGAAAAAATTAAGGGAATTAAAATTGATTTTTTTAAAAACATATTATATAAATTTTGGTTGTTCTCAAATATAATAAATGTTAAAATAAAATAGCTTATTAAATAAGATAACTAAATTTAAAACCTATAAAACACAGTAACCATATTCTAAATCGTTACTATTAAACAAGACATAACTTATGAGAAAAATCACCTTAATAATTATAATAACTGCTTGTTTGTTCTCTTGTAAAGAAAACACAAAATCTAACAATAACATCAAGATTACAAATATTGAAGATTTAATACCTGGACCAATAGTTAATGACTCGTTAAGTAAAAAACAATTAGACCAAATTAAAAATATACATTAGACGTTTATTGAAGTGTATCCAATGTCTCTTAAAGAAACCATTTCTAACTTTAAAAGAGACCAAAATCCCGATAATGAAATTTTTATATGGTTAAATATGGCAAAAGTCTTTAAAGCATTTACCTTAGAAAACGTAGAACATCAAAAGCTTGAAGTAAAAAAAGAAGCCTTTAGATTAATTTTAATGCGTTCTATGATGTCTGAAAAAGAAGCGATAAACAAAGCTGATTTAAAATTACTTAATGAAAACAAGGCTAAAGAGATTTTGAAAAATTATTCTTTAGATAAAAAACCAATCAAAATAGAACATAAATAACTATTTTACCCAAATTAAACCAGGTAAAAACATGAAAAGAAATGAAAATTGGAGATTGTGTTGAATATAATAATGAATTTGGAATTATAATCGAAATCTCAAAAACAGACGACAACGGAAAATACTTGTCTGGAGATTTACTTGTAAGATGGGATAGCCCAAATAAAAACGATATTGAAAGCTGTATTGGTAATCTAGAGGGATTACTAAAAATAGTTAAACAACATCCATTCAAGTTTATAAAGGAACAATGCTATGAGTCGATCAAAAAAGAAAACTAAAATACAAGCAATTACTACTGCTAAATCTGAAAAAGACAATAAAACGGAGGCTAACCGAAAATTACGTAGGATTGTAAAACAAAAAGTTAACTCAGGACAAATGGATTTACCTGATTTACGCGAAGTTTCAAACGTTTGGAACTTTAATAAAGACGGAAAAAAATATAAACCAGAAATGACTGAAAAAGATTTACGTAAATAAAAACTAACACTTAAAACATTAATAAACAACAAAATAAAACAAACATCAAGCAACCATTTTACCAAAATTTGCGTCTATTAAATAAAACACTCTAAACAAGTATATCATGGACACAAAACAATTCTGGAAGCAGCTTACCTTATTTATAAGTATACTACTACTTATTTTAATAACAAGAGAGTATATTTCATACCAATTAATTAACAACAGAATTGAATCTTACCAAACACATACAATATTAAGCATTAGCGCAAACCTGATATTAATACTAGTGTCTTTATTTTTTATTAATAAAAACGGGCTTTACACCATTGCAGGACTAAAAGATACCACACTAAAAAAGTGGTACCTTTTAGTATTTCCGCTTATATTTTTGGTTATACTTAACCTATTAGTCATAGATCCTATAAATACAGAAACTTTATATTCTAATATTGTAATTTATACAATCTATTCTATGTCTATTGGGTTTGCAGAAGAATTAAGTATTAGAGGATTCATGCAATCGCATTTAATAAACTACTTTGGACAGACTAAAAAAAGCATCGTTATATCTATCTTTATAGCGTCTGCATTTTTTGGAGTTATTCACCTTATAAATTTTGACAAAGGGTTTTATGGCGAGATGTCTCAAGTTTGTTTTGCTACTTTTATTGGTGTAATGTTTGGTGTTTTATTAGTCATTACAAAAAGAATATATCCATTAATTTTAGTACACACTATAATAGATTTTGTTGCAGATTTGGACACCGTTGGCATGCCAATAACAGAAAAAATAAGCGATCCAACAACTCTTGAAACTGCTATAATTATTACTTTACTGGCTTTTCCTTGTTTATTATATGCTGTCTTTTTAATGAAAAAACAACCTTTAATACATCAAAACCAAAAATTATAAACTATCCTTTTAGTATTTCAAACTAATTTTAAGACTATTATAAAAAACATTTGATATACATTTCAAGAGTTCTTAATTCTTAAAATTTGAAACAAAAAGAATCCTTAAAAACAAAATATTAAAACTGAATTTAAATATTTTAAATAAATTCAGTTTAATCTAAAAAAACTAATAATAAAGATAACTTTACTCAAAAAAAACAATTCTTTTAAAATGAAAAAATTATTAACCTTTATTCTAATTTTATGTAGCATCACTGCTTATTGTCAAGATAAAATACTTGTTTTAAGTTTAAATAACTATCAAGTTTTTCAAGATACAACTCAAAAAACATACACTATTGTAGATTCTAATAACAACATAATTGTACAGGATTTAAAATATGTAAATTACGCAGGTTTCAGCCAAAGCTTACAGACTTTAGATAAAAGCAACAACATAATTTACTATGACAATACTTTAAAACAAATTGAAACACCTAAAGAGGGAATTATGACAGTTTGTGGTACTGTAGCCTATTTTAAAAGGAAAATTACTGAAGATAAAAACAATTACTATGTAGAGTTTACAAAGGATAATTCTGTATATAATAATGGTATTACCAAAACTATTGTAGATACCATTCCTAAAACTAATATCAAACAAATTTACTTTGCCAATACTAAAAAAGAAATTAATTACGATGAAAATTTCTATTTTCCAACGGTCTTAATTTTAAAATTAGAAAACACTATAACTATAAAAGACAAAGATTCGATAAAATATTACGACTCAATTGATTTAAACAATCCATTTGCTATAAAAGTAAAAAAAGGCGATTTACTAGGTTTTTATGGTATTACAGAGGTTAGATTTAAACAATTAGATAACTTTGTGTATAACCTTGCTAAATTCACAGATGCAAACGGTAAAATAGGTTATATTGATTTACTAGGTAATGAGTATTAATAGACATTGATTATTCCCTTAAAAATTTGTATCTTTTATAAACTAACCTATAAACACCTTACTCATGGAAGCTACAGTTATATTTGCCAGTTTACTATTTGTTTTAATCACGTTTGTGTTTTATAAACTAACAAGTAAAGATTACAAAAAAGATTATAGTAAAAAAATGTGGTCCAATTGGGTGACCAGATTGTATTATTGGCAAGGTGCATTACTAATTAGTGGTGGTTTAACCGTAGCTTTATTATTTGCCCTAAAGTCTGTAAATATCTTACAATTCTAAACTCTTTAGTTTTCATTTAAAATAAACAATTCAATTCCGTAAATTTGTTGTACTTAAAAAAGATAAATTAAAAGAATTAAGGATGTTCCGTTGTCACGGAAACTATTATAAATGATAAACATTCACGAAAAAACATTACAAGATTTAGAGTTTTCAACCGTATTACACCAAGTAAGCGAGTATTGTATTACCACTTTAGGAAACGAGAAAACACTAAGTATTTTACCATATAAAGATCAAGAAACGTTGTTAAATGCATTGCAATTAACCAACGAGTATCTGTCGTCTTACTACAATGATAATCGCATACCAAACCATGGTTTTGATACGATTAGCAAAGAGCTTAAGTTACTAAAAATAGAAAACACCTATTTAGAAACGCACAGCTTAAAAAAACTAGTCTCGATATCCTTAACAGCCAATGAGCTGGTAAAGTTTTTCAAAAAGTTTGAAACCTACTATCCTGGTTTATACCAATACAGTTCTAAAATTGAAGTCACTACAGATATCATTGAAAAAATTGATAGTGTTGTAGACCGATTTGGAGATGTTAAAGACACTGCTTCAGCATTATTAAAAGAGATTAGACAACAAATAAACAGGTTAAAAGGAAAAATAAACTCTAGCTTTACTTCCGCATTAAATCAATATCACAATCTAGAATATTTAGATGATATCAGAGAGTCTGTAGTAGATAACAAACGTGTATTGGCTGTAAAAGCCATGTACAGACGTAAAGTTAAAGGTGCCATAATGGGTGGAAGTAAAACCGGAAGCATTGTTTATATAGAGCCTGAAACCACACTACAACATTCCAGAGAATTAAATAATTTAGAATACGAAGAAAGCGAAGAAGTGGTTCGTATTTTAAAAGAAGTGACCAATTATATGCGTCACTACCTACCATTGCTTAATTTATACCAAACTTTTTTAACCGAAGTGGATGTGATTTCCGCGAAAGCGAAATACGCAAAATCCATGAACGCTATTTTACCAGAAATTAGCGAAACACGTGAGCTATATCTGCGTGATGCCTACCATCCACTACTCTATTTAACCAATCTAGAGAAAAAAGAAAAAACGCATCCACAAACCATTAATCTAAAAGAAGATAGTCGTATCATTGTTATTTCTGGTCCAAATGCAGGAGGAAAATCTATTACTTTAAAAACCGTAGGTTTATTACAAGTCATGTTACAATCTGGATTATTAATTCCAGTACATGAGCGTAGTAAAGCCTTTTTATTTGATAGAATTGTAAGCGACATTGGAGATAACCAGTCAATAGAAAATCACTTAAGTACCTACAGTTACCGTTTAAAACAGATGAATTATTTCTTAAAAAAAATTAACAAGAATACACTGTTTTTAATAGATGAATTTGGTACAGGATCTGACCCAGAATTAGGAGGTGCTTTAGCAGAAACTTTTTTAGAAGAATTTTATGCCAGAAAAGCTTACGGAATCATTACCACACATTATGCTAATTTAAAAATGTTAGCTAATGAAAAAGAGGAAATGATTAACGCTAACATGATGTTTGACGAGCGTACTTTGGAGCCAATGTACAAATTAGCATTAGGTCAAGCCGGAAGTAGCTTTACTTTTGAAGTCGCACAAAAAAATGGTATTCCGTATAGTTTAATAAACCGTTCTAAAAAGAAAATAGAACGCAGTAAAGTACGTTTTGATGCCACTATAGCTAAATTACAAAAACAACGTGCAAAGCTTGAAAAAACTAGCGAATCACTTAAGGTTAATGAGAAGAAAAAACAAACCGAAGCTGATAAGTTGGAAGAAATCAACGCAAAAATACAACGTAAACTAGAAAACTATCAAGAGTTGTATGATAACAATCAACGATTGATTTATTTAGGTCAAAAAGTAAATGATATCTCTGAAAAATACTTTAACGACAAGAAAAAAAGAGAATTAATGGCTGAGTTATTTAAACTAGTTCAGATTGAAAACTCTAAGCGTAAAAAGATATCGGCAAAACAAGCTAAAGCTGAAAAAGCTAAAGAAAAGCAAGTACAACAAGAAGCCGAGAAGAAGGTTAATGTTATTAGAAAAAAGAAAAAAGAAGCTAAACAAAAAGCTAAAGACATACCTGTTGCACCAAAACCAATTTTAAAAGTTGGAGATAGAGTCCGTATGAATGATGGACGAGCTGTTGGAACAATTGATAAGTTTGAAAAAGGAAAAGCTATTGTAAACTATGGTATGTTTACTACCAATGTTAATGTAGACCTTTTAGAGCTAGTTGAAGCTGTTAAAAACAAAAAGTAAATCTAGTAGGTAATTAATATAGTATTATAAGTTTTCAAAACACCAAACCACCACTTTAAGGGATTGGTGAGGCATGAACAAATTGTATCGAAAACCACTAAAACTAAATATGCTATAAAGCAATAAAAATAAGATCTAATTACTTACCAAATAACTTGTACATAACCCAAGCAGGTCCAACTAATAAAAACTGTAAATCATCAATAAAACTAGGTTTTTGACCTTCAACTTTATGACCATAAAATTGACCAATCCAAGCAATTACAAATAGCGCTATTGAGAAATATAAAATGGAAACATATTGAGCAATGTAATAATTAAGTATCAAACAAAATGCAGAAAATAATAGCATTTGTATCCCAACTTTTACAGACAGTCTAAAGTAAAATAATACTAAAATCACTACTAAAACAACAAATGCCCAATTAGCAATAATTGGATGTGGTAAAAACGTGCTTAATACACCTGAAGGTATAGACATAAATAAACCCACTACGCTAAAAAATATAGCTGGAACACAAATAAAATGAATTGAAATATTAGTTGGGTTTTGGTGACTGACTGCGTAGCTGTCAAACCATTGTTGTAAAGTTTTCATAAAATTGATTTATGTAAATATATTAATTTATTTTTGTGATATGCAAAAATTACCAAAAGACAAATCTTTAATTCTTTTTGATGGTGTTTGCAATTTATGCAACAGCTCTGTACTTTACGTTATTAAACGCGATAAGAACAATGCTTTTTTATTTGCACCTTTACAAAGTACCATTGGTAAACAGATTATTGATAAATATAATTTAGACACCACTGCAACAGATTCTATTTTATTATACAATGAAGCTAAAGGACTAAAAATTAAATCTACAGCAGCTTTACACATTGCTAAACGACTTGGGTTTCCTAATAATTTAATGACTATATTTTTTATAGTTCCAACTTTTATAAGAAATCTAGTCTATGATTTTGTGGCAAAAAACAGATATAAATGGTATGGTAAAAAAGAATCTTGTATGATACCTACTCCTGAATTAAAAGCGAAGTTTATAGATTAAAAACGTAATTTACTTTAATACTTTTTTAAGTAAATTATAGGCCATATGTTCCATTTGGTCCATATCTCCATCAGCAAATGCCATAAGTTTTATATCGGCAAACAAATCGGCTAAATCATTACGATAGTAATCATGAGATTTTACAGCTTCAATTATATTTTGAATACTTTGATAGTCATTATCTTGTTCAAATTTTTCGTGTACCTTTTTATAAACAGTTGTATCTACTCTTGATAAAATGTATTCTTTTTCCTTTTTGCTTTCGTCTAAATCAGAATGTGCTACAAATATTAAAATATAAGCTAGCAATTGGTCTTTAGTCCATAATTTAGGGTTGTCCATAGTTGTTGCTGTTAAAGTTCCGTATTCTGTCCACGAGCCATCATAAACACTATTAGTATAACCTAATGTGGTTGCTGCTAAACTTAATATAGATGCTGTTATACCTGATCCACAAGTAAACACTAAATGTTGTTTAGCTTTAGCAAAAGTATTAAATATAGCTACGATATCATCTTTAGATTTAAATTGACTTGTGTCTAAAATTGAGGTGTAAGGTAAATTTATAGAATTTGGAATATGTCCTGATCTTAATCCTACTCTAGGTTCTGGTACTTTAGAGGTAAATCTTTCTGTAGATCTGGCATCAATAATTTTAAAATTTTCGTCTTTACATATAACATCTAAAGATTCAAAATACACAACATTACTAGGATTATATTTTGCTTTAAAATTACCAGTCATATATTCGGCTTTAGCCTTAATTTCTGTTTTACCTTTTTGACCATTCCACTCTGGGAAACCACCATCCAAAACGGCTACATTATTATGTCCAAAGGTTTTAAATAACCACCAAGCACGAGGACTAGAGTAAATACCCTTTGTATCATAAACAACAATATAGCTGTCTTGTTGTATGCCTAAATGTTGAGCAGATTGCTCAAATTGTTGTTCCGAGGGAATGGTACTAGAAAATTGTGATGAAACATCACTAAAATCCTTTTTAATATCAAAATAACGAGCATTTGGTATTTGTAATTCTGTTGTAGTATTTTCCACTTCTGTGACTTTAGCTATAGTCGCATCCAAAATTATAAGTTGTGGATGATTTAAATTAGCTTTTAACCAGTTTACAGATACTATGTCACCAAATCCTTCCATTGTTTAGATTATTTTACTTTATCGTAATTATCATCCCATTCTTTTGGCACAGGATTATCATGAAGTTTTCCTAAGGATTTGGCTACTAACATAGACACTGTAGCGTCACCTGTTACGTTAACAACAGTTCTGCACATATCTAAAGGTCTATCTACTGCAAAAATAAGCGCTAGTCCAATTGGTAATAATTCGGCTGGAAAACCAATAGCTTCCAGTACAATAACTAACATTACCATTCCTGCACTTGGTACAGCTGCACTACCTATTGAGGCTAATAAAGCTGTTCCAACAATGACTAATTGGTTGGTTAATGTCAATCCCTCTGGCCAAATTACTTGCATGATAAAAACAGCAGCAATCCCTTGATATAAACTAGTTCCATCCATGTTTACAGTAGCTCCAACAGGTAAAACAAATCCTGAAACTTCTTTATCAACACCTAAATGCTCTTCAACACGCTCCATTGTTACTGGTAAAGTCGCAGCACTACTTGAAGTAGAAAACGCTAATAATTGCGCAGGACTAAATCTGTTTAAAAACCATAAAGGTGATTTTTTAGTCACTAATTTAATTAGTAACATGTAAAAACAAATCATTAAAAATAATCCAACAACTACACATGCTGCATAACCTAAAAGTTTGACTAAAATGGTTGTATCGTCAAAAGCTATAATGACGTTAGCCATTAAAGCAAATACTGCATAAGGTGCAAAAAGCATGATTAAATCTACCATTTTCATTACCACTTCATTTAAAGAATCAAAAAAGTCTATTAATGGTTTTGCTTTTTTCTCTGAAATTAACAATAAACAAATTCCAACAAACAAAGCAAAAAAGATAACTTGAAGCATTGCTGGTTCTGCAAAAGATTTAAAAATATTACTAGGAAAAACATCTACCAAAGCTTGTAATGGTCCAGCATCTTGAGTCGCTTTTGCTTTACCAATCATGACATCTGCATTACCTTGATAAGTTGTTTTTATTTTTTCAATGGTCTCTTTAGGCATTCCCACACCTGGTTTAACAATATTTACAATACTTAAACCAATTATAATTGCGATTACGGTTGTACCAATATAAATACCAATGGTGCGCAATCCCATAGATTTAATTTTAGAAATATCTTTTAAATCAGAAATTCCTTTAATTAAAGAGGCTAATATTAAAGGCACTGCAATAAGCTTTAATAAATTGATAAATATTTTACCAAAAGGAGCAATCCAATCGGTTACAAAGTCTTTACCTCCACTTACGCTATTCATTAAAAATCCAAAAATGATTCCTAAAATCATTCCAATAATTATTTTCCAGTGTAGTGCAAGTTTTTTCATATGCTTTATATAAATCTTAAGTGTTTGTTAGTTTAGTAATTAAAAGTATGTTTAGTAGGTCTTATTTATTAAAAAATAATCTGCTAAAACCAATGCAGCCATAGCTTCAACTATAGGTACAGCTCTTGGTACAACGCAAGGATCATGTCTACCTTTACCTTGCATTTCTACAATTTCTCCCTCTTTATTAATGGTTTCATATTTTTGTATTAAAGTCGCTACAGGTTTAAAAGCCACTCTAAAATAGATGTCCATTCCGTTACTAATTCCTCCTTGAATTCCTCCTGATAAATTAGTCTTAGTTGTGCCATCAATATTAAATTGATCGTTGTGATCACTACCTTTCATTTTAGCACCACAAAATCCGCTTCCATATTCAAAACCTTTTACAGCATTAATAGATAACATGGCTTTACCTAATTCGGCATGTAATTTATCAAAAACAGGTTCTCCTAATCCAATAGGTACATTTTGTAATACGCAAGTTACTGTTCCACCAATAGTATCTCCTTCTTTACGGATTTGTTTAATACGATCTATCATTTTTTCAGCTGTAGCTGAATCTGGACAACGTACAGCATTACTTTCTGTATTAGAAAAATCTAAATCTTGATAAGGCTTATCTATAAATATATCTCCAACAGAGGATGTAAACGCATTAATCTTTACATTGTTAAGCATTTGTTTTGCTATAGCTCCTGCAACAACACGACTGGCTGTTTCACGTGCAGAACTGCGTCCACCACCACGATAATCTCTAAAACCATATTTTTTATCATACACATAATCTGCATGACTTGGTCTGTAACTATCTTTTATGTGCGAATAATCTTTAGATTTTTGGTTTGCATTTTCAATAACAAAACCAATTGGTGTACCTGTTGTAACGCCTTCAAAAATACCTGACAAAAACTTAACTTCATCTGGCTCTTTACGTTGTGTAACAATAGCAGATTGACCAGGTTTACGTCTATCCATTTCTGCTTGTATGGCATGCAAATCTAATTCAATACCTGGAGGGCATCCATCAATAATCCCACCAATTGCAACACCATGTGACTCTCCAAAAGTGGTTAGTTTAAATAAGTTTCCGAAGCTATTACCTGCCATAAATAAATTAATTTACGCTAAAATAGTCATAAATAACAGTCAAACAAAACGTTAATAATTTCATCTTAAAAAAATTGATAATGATAACTTAACAATTAACTTATAATTAGATAATTATCCATTAATGTTTGATTAACAATAGAAACTAATCTTTGCTTATAATCTATTGAAAACATACGAATCCCTTGAAATTAAAAAGAAAAGTTGAAATTGTTGTTATATCAGACGTGCATTTAGGCACTTATGGTTGTCATGCCAAACAGTTATTGACTTATCTTAGCAGTGTTGAACCCAAACATTTGATCCTAAATGGAGATATTATAGACATTTGGCAGTTCAGCAAGCGCTACTTTCCTAAATCACATATGCAAGTTATTAAAAAGATTGTGTCTTTAGCTACTAAAGGCACAAAAGTAACTTACATCACTGGAAACCATGATGAAATGCTTAGAAAATTTACAGACTCTGAAATCGGTAATATTTCTATTGTCAATAAATTGGTTTTAGAATTAGACGGAAAAAAAGCATGGTTTTTTCATGGTGATGTATTTGACGCCTCCATCCAAAACGCAAAATGGTTAGCCAAACTAGGTGGTTATGGTTATGACCTTTTAATTTTATTTAATAGATTTATAAATTGGATATTAGTAACCCTTGGAAAAGAACGTTATTCACTATCCAAAAAAATAAAAAACAGTGTTAAAGGAGCAGTAAAATATATTAGTAATTTTGAAACTACTGCAACAGATTTAGCTATTGAAAATGGTTACGATTATGTGGTTTGTGGGCATATCCACCAACCAAAAAATGAAATTATCGAAACAAAAAAAGGGAAAACAACCTATCTTAATTCTGGAGACTGGGTAGAAAATTTTACTGCTTTAGAGTATCAGTTTAAACGTTGGAAATTATATAAATATAGTGACGACAAACTCTCGGCTTTTTTTGCAGATGAAGATTTAAAAGAAATGTCCGAACAAGAGTTAATTGCTGCTATAACCATTATGAAACCTCTTAAAAAAATCAAATAAGCATTTGATAACCCTCGTTTTAAGTATATTTATGTAATTTTATAAAAAACACATAAATGAATTTTAAACAGTTAATCACTCTCCTATTTTTAAGTCTTGTAATTTTTAATTGTTCTGATGATGACTCAGATAATACGGATAATAATGAAGTAGCTTTTACGGGAAACTTCTTCCCATTACACCTAGACAACAGTTGGACCTACCTAGTTACTGACCTTAATAATAACACTAATGAAACTACTGTAAATACAGACCTATTAATGGTAGAAAGTGAATCCAATACTGGTTATAATTTAACGGTTAACCAAGGTGATTTAGCTAACGGAATCATGAGTGGTATTTTAACTTCTGGAGAATTATCGCTTACCGAAACGACTTTAACATCCAATGGTAGCATACAATTACCAATTGAAGGATTTGATTTTGAAATAGAAATAGATAATGCTTTACTTTATAATACTTCAGCTGAGAATGAAACCGAATTGTCTTCACAATCAGATACATTTACTCAAGATATTGAAGGTTATCCAGTAACTATTAACTATACCTTAAGTAGTAAACAATTACAAAACTTAGAAAGCTACGTGGTAAATACTATTGATTATCAAACTGTAACCTCTGCCAAAATAGCATTGAACCTAACAGCAAGTATTACTATAACTCAATTTGGAATAAGTCAATCTCTTCCAATAGTTGACTCTCAAGAGGTATTAAGCATTGTAAGTCATTATGCTAAAGACATTGGTTTAATACAAGCAGAAGCTAATATTTCTTTTAGTTTAAATGCTACAATACTTGCACTTTTACAACAATCTGGCATGGATCTTAGTACATTACCAACTAGTTTATCAGCGACAAATACACAAATCTTAACAGATTTTAATATCACTGAATAGTTATAACAAAGCTTGTCTTAAAATAGTTACTGGATGCAAAGCTCTACGCTGCGTTCCATCTTTTATTTGATGTCTACAACTCGTTCCATTAGCACTAATAACAGTTGCTTTTGAGGCTTTTCTAACAGCAGGAAATAGGGTTTGCTCACCAACAGCCATACTGACGTCATAATGTTCTTTTTCGTATCCAAAACTTCCTGCCATACCACAACAACCACTAGGTATTAAAGTTACCTTATAATTTTTAGGAAGGTTTAAAACATTAAAACTATGTATTTGATTGGACTGTGCTTTTTGATGACAATGACCATGAAATTTTATCACTTTGGCTTCAGTTGTAAATTGATCCGAAGTAATGTTACCAATAGCGATTTCGTTAGATAAAAATTCCTCTATTAAAAAGGTGTTATTGGCAATCGCTTTCGCGGAAATTTTGTCGTCGACTAACTTTGGATATTCGTCTCTAAAAGACAAAATAGCCGAAGGTTCAATACCAATTAATGGAGTGTTTTTAGAAACTAAATCTTTATATAAATTCACATTATTGTTAGCGACTTTTTTAGCTTGTTCTAATAACCCTTTAGATATAAATGCACGACCAGATTCTGCATTTTTAACAACTTTAACTTTGTAATTTAATTGTTTTAAAAGCTGTAATGCATCTTTACCAATTTCAGAATCTAATTGATTAGTAAACTCATCATTAAACAAATAAATAGTTTTAATAACATCACTTTTAATGTTACTAATTATCTGTTTTTCAGTTTTTAAATAAAAAAATTTTAAAGTCTTACTTGACAATAAAGGCAAGCTCCTTTTAATAGCTATACCTAAACTTTTTTTAATAATAAAAGACGTCACAGGATTAGAAAACGTAAAATTTGTAAGTCCTTTAAAACGTCTTCCAAATTGGTTTAACGAATCATTATAAGCAAACATTTTAGTCCTAATAGATACACCGTTTTCTTTTTGATATTGGTATAAAAACTCCGCTTTTAAAGTTGCTACATCTACACTACTTGGACACTCGCTTGCACAAGCTTTACAACTTAAACATAAGTCAAAAACTTGTTTTAATTCTGTATGATTAAATCTGTTATTTTTTTCAGAATTAGTAAGAAATTCTCGTAGTGCATTTGCTCTAGCTCTAGTGGTATCCTTTTCGTTTTTTGTAGCACGATAACTAGGACACATTGTCCCACCAAACTCTGGTAATTTTCGGCAATCTCCAGAACCATTACATTTTTCGGTTTCACGTAAAATCCCTTCAGTTTTAGAAAAATCTAGAATGGTTTCAATGATAGGTTCAGTCCTATTTATCTCATACCTTAAATTCTCATCCATTGGATAAGCCTCTATAATTTTTCCTGGATTAAAGATGTTATTTGGATCAAAAGTTGATTTTATTTCTTTTAATAATTGGTAGTTTTTATCGCCAATCATTAGTTTAACAAATTCACCTCTTACTATACCATCTCCATGTTCTCCACTAAAAGAACCATTATATTTTTTAACTAAATAAGCGACATCTGTTGTTATTTGTCTAAATAACTTAACGTCCTCTTGTTGTTTTAAGTCTAAAATAGGACGTAAATGCAACTCGCCTGCTCCTGCATGAGCATAGTACACTGCATTTTGATTATAACCTTTCATTAAGGCTGTAAACTCTTGTATATAATTGGCTAAATCTGGTAAAGCAACAGCTGTATCTTCAATACAAGCTACTGCTTTTTTATCTCCTATCATGTTACCTAACAAACCTAATCCTGCACTTCTTAAATTATTTGCTTTATCTATTTGATTGTTTATTAAAATAGGGTTAGCATAACTTTTGGTTTGTTTTTCAGTTGTAGCGATTAAATTATTAGCTTTAAGCTTAGCCTCTTCAAGGGTTTTAGCTCTGACTTCACACATTAAAATCGCTTTAGGATCACCTTCAATAAAAAACCTGTTTTCTTGTTGGGTTTTATTATGTTTTGTAAGATCTAAAATGGTTTTATCCATCATTTCACAAGTATACAAATCATGTTCCATTGCTGGGTTTACAGCTATTAAGCAGGCCTCAATAGTTGTAAAGTGCATCGCTACCATAATTCTGTTTTCATCAGGTAAATCATCTAATTTTAAGGTTACTTGAGTAGTAAATGCTAAAGTCCCTTCGCTTCCTGTTAATACATCACATAAATTAATGGTTTCATTATTTACTAATTGGTCAATTGCATAACCTGTGTTTCTTCGATGTATTTCTTGTTTAGGATAATGTTTATTAATTTCAGCTTTAGCTTCATTTGTAAGTACATTATTATTAATTTGATTATAAATCTGACCTTCTAGGCTTTCTAATTTTAGTTTATTATTAAAGTCTTTTGTTGACAATGCTTTAAAAATAACTTCGCTACCATCGCTTAAAACAGTGTTTAGCTCTATAACCTTATCACGTGTTACACCATATTTAATAGATGTTGTTCCGGATGAATTATTACCAACCATACCACCTATCATACACCTATTAGATGTGGAAGTATTTGGCCCAAAAAATAGTCCGTAGGGCTTTAAGTAGTTATTTAATTGATCACGAACAACTCCTGGTTGAACAGTAACCGTTTTATTAAACTGATCAAAAGATATTATAGAATTAAAGTATTTAGAAACATCAACTACTATACCTTCTCCTACACATTGACCTGCTAAAGAAGTTCCTGCTGTTCTTGGTATTAAAGACGTTTTGTGTTGTGTAGCAAACTGAATTAATAGTTTTAAATCATTATTATTTTTTGGATAAGCCACAGCTAACGGAAGCATTCTATAAACAGAAGCATCTGTTGCATAAATAGATTTGGTTAAATCATCATAAAACAAGTCTCCTAACAAGCTGTTTTTTAAGCTTTTTAAATCCATACTACTAAATAAAATTAAAATTAAGTTAAGAAAAATGGTATTTAGACGTGAAAATAATACGTTTTACCGATAAACATCATTATGTTAAACAACAAAAATACTAAAGCTATTTAGAAAAATATCTTTGTATCTGTAATTATTAACATAAAACAATAAACAAATGGCAACAAATCTACTAAACTTATTTAAAGATCAATTATCTGATAATGTACTTGATAAAGTATCTTCTCTTGTTGGAGGAGAACAAAAGGATAACATCCAAAAAGGACTTATGGCTGCTGCACCTGCTTTATTAGGAGGAATGATGGATAAAGCGTCTTCACCAGAAGGTGCAAAATCTATTTTTAGTATGTTAGGAGATGGAAGTACTGTTAATAATTTAGCAGGAACTTTAAATACAGGAGGAGAACAATCAGAAGGATTTTTAAATAAAGGATTAGATTTTGTCAAAAATATATTAGGCGAAAAAGTATCAGGTGTTATTGACTTAGTAAGTTCTGTTTCTGGAATGGGTAAAGAGTCTTCTTCATCTATTTTAAATGTTGCAGGATCTGTATTAGGAGGAGTTTTAGGAAAACAAAAAGCATCTGGAATGGATTTAGGAAGTTTTGTAGGTTTACTATCTAACCAAGGAAGTTTTTTAGACAAGTTTGCTCCAGCTGGACTACTATCTTTATTGGGCTTAAGTTCTTTTTCAGGACTATCTGATAAATTAGGAAATCTTGCTAGTGGAGCTTTAGGATTTGCCGGAAACACAGGAAAAGCAGCTGTTGATGGTGCTGGTAAAATTATTGGTGGAGCTGCTGGTTTAGCTGGTGATGCTGGTAAATCTGTAATTAGTGGTACTGGAAAAGTTGTAGGAGGAGCTGCAGGATTAGCTGGAAGTGCTGGAAAAGCAGTATTTGATGGTGCTGGAAAAGTTACTGGAGCTGCTGCAAATACTGCCTCTAATGCTGTTAAGTCAGGTGGCTCATTAATTAAAAGAATTTTGCCTTGGGCAATTGGAATTATTGGACTGTTACTAGCTTTCTTTTTAATAAAAGGATGTGATAGTGAGAAATCTATAATGGATAATGTAAAAAATGCAGCAAACGAAACAACAGGAGCTATAAAAAATACAGCAAACGGTGTAACTGATGCAGCTGGGAATGCAATAGATAAAACAGTAGATGCAGCTGGAAATGTTGTTGATGCAGCTGGGAATGCAATAAACAAAACAGTAGATGCAGCAGGAAATGTTGTTGATGCTGCTGGGAATGCAATAAACAAAACAGTAGATGCAGCAGGAAATGTTGTTGATGCTGCTGGAAATACTATAGATAAAACGGTAGACGCAGCAGGAAACGCTGTTGATGCTGCTGGAAACGCAATAAGTAATGTTGCTGGAGGTATTGTTGATGCGTCTGGAAATGTGGTTAATGCTTTTGGTGAAGCTATCGGAAACTTTTTTAGTTCTGACTTACCAAATGGAACAAAATTAAGTATTCCTGAAGGTGGTTTTGAAGACAACTTTTTAAGCTATATCAAAGATGGAAAAATGGAAGCTGGTAAATATTATGCTTTTGATAGACTATATTTTAATACAGGCTCATCTTCTTTAGATGCTAATTCAATGAATCAAATTGAAAATGTTGCAGCTATAATGAAAGCTTATCCAAACGTAAAAGTATTATTTAGAGGTCATACAGACAATACAGGTTCTGTAGCAGGAAATAACAAATTATCAGCAAGTAGAGCACTTTCTGTTAAAAATAAATTAGTTGAAATGGGAGTTGCAACAGCACGTATTGATACAAAAGGAATGGGATCTGTTGAACCTATTGCTGACAACGCAACTGCTGAAGGACGAGCAAAAAATAGAAGAATTGATGTTTCTATTGTAAAATAGAAATTCATAGTTGGTTAGTTTTAGTTTAGTAAAGACTGATAAACATCTGTTTATCAGTCTTTCTTTTGCATGAATTTTAAAGTTTAATTAAGAAAAAACTGTTTGTTTTAACAATATATTTGTGTCACATAATCTATAAACTGATTTAAAACGTATTTACATTAATTAATAATTAACTTTTTATGAAACAATATTTTTTATTTGCATTAGCCATTTTTGGTTTTGCAACTTTTAGTTACGCACAAGACATTAGCGATAATGCTATAGGTTTGCGTTTAGGTGATAGTGATGGTTTTGGTGCTGAAATATCATACCAACGTGCATTAGGTGATAATAATAGGTTAGAAGTAGATTTGGGATGGCGTTCTGGAGATGCTTTTGATGGATTTAAACTAGCAGGTTTATACCAATGGGTTTGGGTTTTAGATGGTGATTTTAATTGGTACGCTGGTGTTGGTGGAGGTGTTGGATCTTATAGCTTTGAGAACAATGCTATTGATGATGAAACATTTATTTTTGCTGCTGGTGATATTGGAATTGAATACAATTTTGATTTCCCTCTACAATTATCACTAGATTTTAGACCAGAATTAGGTTTTGGTGACTATAGTGATGATCTAGATTTTGATATAGCATTAGGAGTTAGATATAGATTCTAAATGATGGTAATAAACAATAAAAAAGCCACCTTTTACAGGTGGCTTTTTTATTTAATTTAAAATCTTACATTTATTTAGAGTCTCTTGATAAATGGCTTCGTATTGAGGTACAATTTGGTGTATATCAAAATGTTTTGCTTGTTGTTTCGCATTTATTTTAAATTGATTTAAAACGGTTTCATCTTTTAAGATATGAACTGCATTTTTACTCATATCTTCAACATTACCAACAGGACTTAAGTATCCTGAAAATCCTTCCTTATTAACCTCAGGAATTCCACCTGTGTTACTAGATATTACAGGTACTCCTGATGCCATAGCCTCTAAAGCTGACAGACCAAAACTTTCAGTTTTACTAGGTAATAAAAACAAATCTGAAAAGCATAAAATTCGATCTATCTCATTACTATTACCAAAAAACACAACTTTATCGCTTATTCCTAAAGTTTCACATAAACGCTCAGCTGGTTCACGTTCAGGTCCTTCACCAACCATCATTAGTTTTGCAGGAATTTCTTTTTGAATAGCATTAAATATATTAATTACATCAGGAATACGTTTAACTTCACGCATGTTACTAATATGTGTAATAATTTTTTCGTCATCTGTTGCCATCATAGCTCGCTGGCAATCTGTATAATTATTATTAAATTTACTAATATCTATAAAGTTTGTAACAACATTAATTTCATTTTTAATATCAAATAAACGCAACGTATCGTCTTTTAAACTTTGTGACACAGCTGTTACAGCATCGGATTTGTTAATGCTAAATGTAACTGCAGGTTTATAAAACGGATGGCTACCAACTAAAGTAATATCTGTACCATGTAAAGTCGTTACTATAGGTACATAAATATTATCTTCTCTTAACATTTTTTGAGCCATATAAGCTGCATAAGCATGTGGTATAGCGTAATGTACGTGCAATACTTCAATTTGATGAAGCTTTACCATATCTACTAACTTACTAGATAAAGCAAGCTCATAAGGTTGATAATGAAATAAAGGATATTCAGGAACACTAACTTCATGAAAATGAACATTATTACCCAACAATTCTAACCTAACTGGCTGATTGTATGTTATAAAATGGATTTCGTGTCCACGTTTAGATAACTCCAAACCTAATTCGGTTGCTACAACTCCACTTCCGCCAAATGTTGGATAACAAACAATACCTATTTTCATTTAATCTTTAGTTTTTAACTTAGTCTCTTAAATTTAAATTCTTTACAAATTAATCTATAATTGCTTCGTAAATTGCTGCTTGAATATTAGTTCTTATGTCTTCTCTTAATAACATATTAGGACCTTTAGATGTTGGATAAGTACGGTTAGCCATAAACACATAAACGATTTCTTCAGATGGATCAGCCCAAGCGTAAGTCCCTGTAAAACCAGAATGACCAAAACTGGTCATACTAACACAACCACAAGTTGGTCCAACATTACCTAATTGTGGTTTATCAAAACCAATACCTCGTCTGTTGTTGCTTTCGCAATAATAACAGGTATTAAATTTATCCAGAGTTTCAGTTTTAAAATAGCGTTTTCCGCCATAAAACCCTTTTTGCAAATACAATTGCATGATTTTGGCTATATCATTGGCATTGCTAAAAATACCTGCATGACCTCCTACTCCATCTTGCATAGCTGCTCCCATATCATGTACATAACCTTGTACTTTTTGAAACCTATAATAATCATCATTTTCTGATGGGACGATGCGATTATCTGGGATTTTATAGTATGGATTATACATGGTATTATTAGCACCTAAGGATTTATAAAAGCGATCTGCTGTTAACTCGTCTAAACGTTTGTTATAGTGAGATTCAATAAATTGTTTTAAAATATAGTAAGGTAAATCACTATACCTGTAACGTAATCTTGATAATAAATCAGTATCTTTTATTCTGGTATTTATAGAGTCCATATAATCATCTCTTAAATACAATTCTGGTGCGACTTTAATAGAAAATCCTTGCGTACTATTTTTTCTGTAATATTTATCTGAAGGTTTTTTAGTTTCAGGATCTAAAGTTTTAAAATAAAAAGGAATCCATGGTTTTAATTGTGCATAATGTGACAACATTTTTTTTAAAGTCACATTTTTTTTATTTGAATTTTTATATGAAGGAATAATTTCTGAAAGTTTAGTATCTAAGGACACTATACCTTTTTCTTCTAATTCCATCAATAATGGTAATGTCGCTACAATTTTTGTTAATGAGGCAACATCATAAATATCTTCACTAGTTACAGGTTGATTACCTTCATAGGTATGTTTTCCAAAGTTTTTATTATAAATCACCTTACCTTTTCTAGCAATAACCAATTGTATACCTGGTGTCATTTTACCATTTACAGCATAATTAGCGATTGAATCAATTTTTTTTAAAGCATAACTTGACATACCTACACGTTCAGGAATTGTATATCCTAAACGTTCTAAAGCATTAGCTTGTTTTCCAGAACCAAGCTTAAAAAACTCTCCAGCAGATACTGGTAAAGTACCACGAGCAGGAATAGCTCCAAAAATTAATTGAGCTGATTTTTCTTGTGCTATTTTACTATTTTGATAGCTAACTACAACACTTTCAATATTTTCAACCGATTTTAAGTCTAATAACGCATATGGTTTAGCAAAAACATCTAGAATTACATTATTAGTGGCAGCTATTTTTTCTAGCCATAACTTTTCTTTTTTTGAAAATTTATATGATTTCCAAGGACTTGCATTAGATTTATGAAACCCAACAATAACCGTATTATAATTTTGAAGCTTAGTCATTAATTGCTCTAAATTATCTGCTGAAATCTCATGTACTTTAGCATATTTTTTTAATTCAGAAACAAAAGCACTTTCATCGCTATCACCTAATTTAACGTAGGCTATAGATTTAGTTTCAAGGTTACGTAATGGTAATTGGTCTGTTTGGTCACGTGCTATAGTTATAGCATTTTCCATTAGCATTTCATATAATGCATCATCTTTAATTCGGTTTAAATCAGATACTATATTATAGATACCAACTGGCTTATATTTATGTAAATCTACTTTATATTTTGCCATCAGTATTTTTTTAACCGAATGCTCTAAACGTGCCTCAGTTATAATTCCGTTTTTAAACGCAATTTTCATTCTAGCAATGGCTTTGGGTACGTCTTCTGACATTAACATAACATCATTACCAGCTAAAAAAGCAGCTAAATCAATTTCTCCACCTGTCACACCACTGTTAGATTGTCCTCCATCTAAATTTGGCTGAACAAAATCTGCTGCACCTTTCATGGTTAATGCATCTGTAAAAATAAGACCTTTAAACTGTAAACGGTCTTTTAAAATATCCGTAACAATTTTTTTTGATAATGTTGAAGGAAAGCCTTCACTTTGCGATAAACTTGGTATATTTAAATGTGCTACCATCACACTAGACAATCCTTCTTTAATTAGTTTTTTGTATGGATAAATCTCAATAGAATCTATACGTTTTGCATCAAAACCAACAGTTGGTAAGGTTTTATGCGAATCTGCCTCAGTATCTCCATGACCAGGAAAATGCTTGGCATTAGCTAAAACACCAGCACTTTGCATACCTTTCATAAAAGCTAAAGCTTTTTCTGTAACATTATCGCGATCTTCACCAAAAGAACGGTTTCCTATAATTGGATTATTAGGATTTGTGTTAATATCAACAACAGGAGCAAAATTAAAATGAACACCAATACGCTTACAATGTTCTCCTAACTGACGACCAGTTTGTTCTATTAAAAATTTATTTTTAACAGCTCCTAAAGTCATATTCCAAGGAAACGCGTACGTAGAATCCAAACGCATGCTTAAACCCCATTCTGCATCCATACCAATTAACAATGGTGTTTTAGCTGCAGCTTGAAGTTCGTTATTTAATTTAGCTTGTCTTACTGGACCACCTTTTGAGTAAATTAATCCTCCAATATTGTAATCTCTAATTAGCTCGACAATTTTATTTTTTTGTGCTTGAGATTGGTTAGAAAACACTTGTACCATATACAATTGACCGATTTTTTCGTCCAATGTCATGGCATTGTAAGTTTTATCAACCCATTGCTGTTGTGCTATTGGGTTAGTCGCTAAAAGAGGATTTCTACCATTTTGAGCATTTAAAATACTACCAAATGCTAAAAATAAAACTAGAGTTTTTAAATATTGCATATACTAAATGTGACTTTTAAAGTTGTACTTTACTATACAACTAAAAACAATGCCAAATTAGTACTTTTCTTATGATTAATAAAGCACTTTAAGAGAGAATTATAAAGGCAGTTGTAAACAATTTAATTTAAAAAACGATTATGCCAACTTTGACTAGCTGGTATTTCCCAACTCTCATTTAACTCTCCAATACTGGTAACTAGATTATTAAAGACGATTGTGTTTTTAGAAACCGCTTTTTGTTTAGCCATTTTTCTGAAATCAGTAAGTGTTTTATGAGCTACAAATTCACCTTGTTTGTAAGACACATTCATTTTATCAAGTAAATCTACGTTATATTCTTTTTCTAATTGTTGAATAAATGTCACTGAAGCATCAATACTACAACCTGTAGCTTGATTTAATTCTTGATCTAAAGCTATAATTATAAAACGTTTATATCTTATATCATATCCTGCTTTTAAATCGCTACCATGAGCTGTCCAACTTTCGATAAAAACATCTAATTTTGATTTGATTTCTTCTAATTCGGTGTCAGAAAAAGATCTATTGGCTTGGTAAATCCAAACTCTTGAAGTTTCGGGTAATGTATTAAATTGTACTAACATGTTGTTATTCTATTAAATCAATATGTCTATCATGATATCCTAATAAATATAAAACACCATCTAAACCAATACTTGATATTGCACTTTGTGCGTTATTTTTAACTTTTGGTTTGGCATGAAATGCAATGCCTAAACCTGCTAGGTTTAGCATTGGTAGATCATTGGCTCCATCACCTACTG
Source organism: Olleya sp. ITB9 (assembly GCF_001315805.1). Classification (NCBI taxonomy): domain Bacteria; kingdom Pseudomonadati; phylum Bacteroidota; class Flavobacteriia; order Flavobacteriales; family Flavobacteriaceae; genus Olleya; species Olleya sp. ITB9. The sequence continues at coordinate 89,231 of NZ_BCBW01000009.1, read as the reverse complement.
CAATGGTTTGACTAATGTCAATCCCTTCTTTAATTGCAATTTCTTTTAAATACTCTGCTTTTTTATTTCCATCAACAATCTCACCAAGGTATCCTCCTGTTAATTTACCATCTTTAATTTCCAATTGATTGGCATATACATAATCCATACCTAATTCTTTCTGGAGATAATGTCCAAAATAAGTAAATCCACCTGATAAAATTGCAGTTTTGAAACCGTATTTTTTTAAGGTGTCTATTAATCGTCTTGCGCCTTTTGTTATTGGCAAATTAACAGCAACATCATGCAAAACCTCTTCGCTTAAACCTTTTAATAGTTTCATGCGTTGTTTAAAACTTTCGTTGAAATCAATTTCGCCTTGCATTGCAGATTCCGTAATAGCTTTAACCTGGTCACCAACTCCTGCAAGTTCTGCAAGTTTATCAATAACTTCTGCTTGAATTAGTGTTGAATCCATATCAAAAAACACTAATCTACGGTTACGACGATATATATTATCTTCTTGAAAAGCAATATCTACATCTAAATCATGTGATATTTGCATGAATTTTTCAGTAAACTCTGCTTTACTTTCAATTTTACCTCTTATAGATAATTGAATGGATGCTCTTGGATAATCTGCTTCTTTAACTAATGATGTACGACCAGTTAGACGCTTGATTGCATCTATATTTAGATTTTTATCTGAAATAAATTTAGTGACTTCAGAAATTTGTTCTGCAGTCAACTTCTCTCCAAGAATAGTAACAATATAACGGTCTTTACCTTGAAGATTAACCCATTTTTCATAATCTTCTAAAGAGATTGGTGTGAATTTAGCTTTTACACCAAGCTCATAAGCTTTAAATAATAAATCTTTTAAAACTGAAGCCGAATTGTTACCAGATTCGATTTCAAACATAAATCCTAAGGATAATGTATCATGAATATTTGCTTGTCCAATATCTAAAATTTTAGCTCCATAATGTGCCAAAACATTAGTCAATCCAGAGGTTAATCCTGGTTTATCTTGTCCTGAAATGTTTAAAAGAAATATTTCTTTAGTCATGAGTACTGTTTTGTTTTAAAACTAAAAGCACTTTAAAAAAGTGCTTTTATAATATTAGTTTACATTTTTTGCTTTTCTGTAAGTCATGTAACCATTAAAAGCTCCAAAAACAACTGTATGTATCACAAATTTTAAAACAGAAAATGGATTTTGTTTGTAATAATCCCATCCTGCTAATAATATGGCAAAAACTAAACCTGATATTAATCCAGTTATAATATATTTTTTAATATCCATTATAGGTTTTGAGCATTTGCAATTAACTCGGCTACGTCTAAAACTTTTATTTCGTTTTCTTTTTCTTTGACTTTTACACCATCAGACATCATGGTCATGCAATAAGGACAACCTGTAGCGATAATATCAGGATTGGTTGCTAATGCATCTTCAGTTCTTAACTCGTTTATATCTTTATCACCTTTTTCTGGTTCTTTAAACATTTGTGCTCCTCCTGCTCCACAACACAAAGCAGTTGCTTTGCTACGTTTCATTTCTTGAAGATTAGCATTTAAAACAGATAATACTTCTCTTGGTGCTTCATACTCTGAATTAGCACGTCCCAAATAACATGGATCATGAAAAGTAATACGTTTACCTTTAAAGCTATTATCTGTAACTTCAATTAGTTTTTTGTCTATTAACTCTTTGATAAATTGTGTGTGGTGTAATACCTCATAATTACCTCCTAATCCTGGATATTCATTTTTGATACAATTAAATGAATGTGGATCACATGTTACAATACGTTTAACCTCGTAAGCATTAAGTACTTCAATATTCATTACTGCTTGCATCTGAAACAAAAACTCGTTTCCTGCACGTTTAGCAAGATCACCTGTAGCACTTTCTTCTGCTCCTAATACTGCAAAATTTACATTTGCTTTGTTTAGTATTTTTACAAAAGCTTTAGTAATTTTTTTTGCTCTGTCATCATAACTTCCTGCAGATCCAACCCAAAATAAAATATCTGGAGTTTTTCCTTGGCTCATCATTTCTGCCATAGTTGGCACTATAAGTTGTTCGCTCATAATAAATATTATTTTAATGCTAAAAAATCGGTTTTAGATAATCTTATATAAATGGATAAGATTTTAATTCCGTTTTCTAATTTATTTTTTGGATCATATTGCTCTAAAGCTGCTAATTTTAATGCTTGTAATCCTAATTGTTTTTTTTGATTGTCTGTGCAATAATCACACATGACTTTTTTTAATTTGATGTCTTCTACTTGGCTAGAGTTATACTTTATATTGGTAATTATTTTAAATTGAAGTGAGTCTTTTTTATAATCTTGTGCCTGAAGCTTAGCTAAGCTAATGGTTAGTATTATTAGTATGTAAAGACTAATTTTCAATTTGCTTTTTGTTTATAAGTTATTACAAGTCCAACTCCTGTTCCTACTAAAATACCTGATAAAAATCCTCCTAAAAAACCTGTGTCATAATTATCTAAAATAAATAGAGACAATATTCCTAATACTGTTAGCGATAGGCCTAGTATTAATCTTGTTTTTGATGGTATTTTTAATATAAAACTCATTTTTTTGCGTTAGCGATAGTATTGGCATCCTTTTTTTGCTGCCATATATGGCAAAAAAAGATATAATGGATAGCGCGACCCTTGTGGTAACGCCCAAATTATATTACTCGTCTTTCCAATTTAAACGGTCCATTTGGTTATATGGCCAAGGTGCACCATTGTTTTCTATATTGGTCATCATGTTGTTTAACTCGGTTGGAGCTGCACTTTCTTCCATTACAGAGTATTGACGCATTTGCATAATAATGTTTAATGGATCGATACTTACTGGACAAGCCTCTACACAGGCATTACAACTTGTACATGCCCAAATTTCTTCTGGTGTGATGTAATCGCCTAATAACTGTTTACCATCGTCAACAAAGGTCCCTTTGTTAGCATCTATATTTTTACCAACTTCTACTAGACGGTCTCTAGTATCCATCATGATTTTACGTGGTGACAATTTTTTTCCTGTTAGGTTTGCAGGACACTCACTGGTACAACGTCCACATTCTGTACATGTGTAAGCATTTAATAGGTTTACCCAACTTAAATCTTGCACATCACTAGCTCCAAATTTTTCTGGTACTGCATCTTCTTCTCCTTCTGGTGCTGCTGCAAATGGATCTGCGTTTGGATCCATCATCATTTTAACCTCTTTAGTTACTACTGGATTATTAGCAAATTGCCCTTTTGGTGTTAATTTACCGTAGTATGTATTTGGGAATGCTAATAATATGTGTAAGTGTTTTGAAAAATACAGATAATTTAAGAATGCTAAAATCCCTACAATGTGTAACCACCAAGCTGCACGCTCTATGATATGTAATGTAGATTCTGATAATCCTTCAAATAAAGGTGCTATAAATTGACTGATTACATTTCCTGAATTATAACCTTGAAATACTGTATCTGTAGCATTCATGACTAAAAATAGACACATAAGTACGACTTCAAAATAAAGGATTATATTACCATCTGCTTTTGGCCAACCCTTCATCTCTGATTTGATAAAACGTTTGATTTTAATAACGTTACGTCTTACCCAGAAAATTATAACTGATACTAGTACTAATACTGCTAATATCTCAAAGCTACCTATTAAAAGTCCGTAGATTGATTCTGGTAAGAATTTGTGACCAATCCTGTGTGTTCCAAATAATCCATCGATAATGATTTCTAGAACCTCGATATTAATAATTACAAATCCAACATATACAACAACGTGTAAAATACCTGCTATTGGTCGTTTTACCATTTTGCTTTGTCCTAAAGCAATATAAGCCATATTTTTCCAACGTTGTGGTTTGTTATCCGAAACGTCTTGGTCTTTACCAAGTTTAATATTACGAATTAACTTTTTAACATTGTTTGCAAAATAGCCAATACCTACAGCAAGTATTATGGCAAAAATTATATTTGGTATGTATTCCATAAGTTAGTTAGTTTTTGTCTTAATCTTTCTTTTCTTCTTTAATTTCGTTACCCTCAGCATCATAACGTTTTGCTTTTTTTCCGAATAATGAAAAATGCACATAACGTTTAGGGTTAAGCTTCATGTCCTCTAAAAGTTGTTCCATTTGCAAAGCAGCACCTTCTAGATTGTTATATAATTTATCATCGTTAAGTAATTTACCCATTGATCCTTCTCCGTTTTTCACACTTGCTAGCATAGTATTTACACTTGATAAAGTAGATTCTAAATCAGATACCGTTTTAGTAATATCTACTTGCTTTAGCTTCTCACTCATTTCGCTTAAATTAGTGCTAGTGGTCGTAAAATTATCTACCATTGAGGTAATATTTTCATCATTCTTTTTTACAACAGAATTAATAGAGTAAGCTAAACCTTTGTATGATTTTAAGGTAGAATTTAACTCGGCTAATGTATTTTTTAAACCATTTTCTGACTGATCTGCTACCAAACCATTAAGGTTACCCATTAAAGTATCTACAGTTTGTAAGGTTCCGTCTAGATTGGTACTTAACTGAGAAAAATCGCTGGTAAGACTAGTAACTAAGCCATCTTCAACTTTAGATTGTATCAAATCTCCATCTTGGGCCATTTGATTATCGTCTGCTGGTTGAATAGCCAATGCATTTCCCCCCATTAAACCAGTTTGATACATGTTAATAGTGCTATTTTTTGAAAACTTAAGTTGTTTATCTACTGAAAAAGCAACTCTGGTTTTACCAGTTTCAAAATCGTATTTGATTTCTTTTACTTTACCTACTTTATTCCCTTTTATAGTGACAGGAGCAGATACTGCTAATGAGTTATAATCAAACTCTGTATAGTATGTATTATTGGAATCAAAAATGTTATTTCCTTTTAGATAGCTAAATCCAAAAATGAAGAATATTATTCCAAGTATGACTAATATGGCTGTTTTAACTTCTAGTGATAGTTTCAAGGTATGAAATTTAGATTGGTAACAAAATTAGAAAATAAATATAAAAGAATGGTTCTAATTAGCTTCGGTTTTTAAGACTTCTGACAGTTTTACTTGTTTTCCGTCTTTAAGTGCTACAATATAAGCATCTTTGTAGCCTTTATTTTTTGCTTCAATTTGAAGCTTTTGTGCTTTATTATAGTCAGAGGTATAACCGTAATAATATTTATATAAGCCATCTTGCTTTTCGCGTGAAATGTCATTTAAACCTTTAAAATTATAGGACATAGGCTCTAAAGCATTAGAGCTAGCAGCAATCTGAATTTTAAAAACTGTGTTTTCAATAGTATGTACTTCTGAAGAAATGGTATCTTCTATTGTAACATCTCCAACATAACTATCACCGACATTTAAATCTAAATTCTTTTTGTAAGCGTTAATAGCTTCAAGTATTGAGGCTGCCATTTTAGACTGACCACTTTTAGAATTTAAAAATTTCCCCTCGGCATTATTTGTTAAAAAACCAACTTCAACTAACACACTTGGCATGTATGTATTGTGTAAAACCCAAAGGCTAGCTTGCTTGATCCCTCTACTTTTTCGTTTAGATTTACCAATAAAACTATCTTCAATTAATCTTGCTAGTTTTATACTTTGTTCAACATAATCTTCTTGTTGAAAAGCTAATCCTATTAAAGATTCTGGTGCATCAGGATCAAATCCCTTATAGTCTTTTTTATAATCGTCTTCCAAAAAAATAACTTCGTTTTCTTTTTTAGCGATGTCAAAATTACGTTTAGTATTAGCAACTCCTAGTACAAAAGTTTCAGTTCCGGATGCTTGTGAAGAATGTGAGTTACAGTGGACAGACACAAACAAATCTGCATCAGCCCTGTTTGCAATTGCAGCTCTTTCCCTTAATTTAACAAACACGTCGGTCTTTCTGGTATAGATAACCTTAATGTCTTTGTTTTTTTCTAGGCTTTTACCGACTTCTAAAACAATTTTTAGAACAATGTCCTTTTCTTTATGACCATTACCCAAATTTCCTGGATCATCTCCACCATGACCTGCATCAAGCACAACAATAAATTTACCACTAGTACTTTGTGCATTAGCAATTTGAAAGTTAATAAATGTTAATACTATTGTAAAGGATAATATAATTTTAAAAATGTACGTTTGCATATAGGATATAACCATTAATTATTTCGTTTAGTATGAAATATAATTTTTAACGAATATTAAAACATTCACAAAAAAATATATGTAGTTTTGTCAATTCAAAAACCAAGCCATACTTTTACAAAAATACATTTAAAACCGTTGCGTACAAATAGTCTTTATATACTTTTTAGTTTGAGTTTTACAGTGTTTATTAACACTTTTGGCTTTGCCCAAGGGGATTTACCCAAGGATGGCACTTCAATATCACCTATTGAGGATAAACAAACACTTGTAACTAAACAAAAAGATTCTTCTACAGTTGATGTTAACGTCAAGGAATTGTTAGGTCCTAAAACAGAAACGGATAGTACAATTACAGATTCCATTAAACCTAAACCTTTATTAAGCAGCACAATTTCATACAAAGCTACAGACTATATGTCTTATAAGCAAAAAGAAGGTAAAATGTATCTATATAATGAAGCACAAATACTTTATGAAGATATGGACATTTCTGCAGGTGTAATTATTTTAGATTACAATAATGATTTAGTCTATGCTAAAGGAATCAAAGACTCATTAGGAGAATATACCCAAAAACCTGTTTTTAAACAAGGCGAAAATGTTATTGAGCCAGACTCGATTGTATTTAATACACAAACTAGAAAGGGGTTAATATATAATTCTGTAACAGAACAACAACAAGGTAGACTAATTACCGAAACGACTAAGCGTGTAAATGACTCGGTTTACTACCTAAGAAATTCAAAATTTACAACTTCTGATAATGTAGAAGATCCTGAATATTACTTTTTAATTAGAAAAGGTAAATTAGTACCAAACAAAAAAGTAATTACTGGTTTAACCAACTTATTTATCTATGATGTGCCTACACCAATAGGTTTACCTTTTGCATTTTTTCCGTTATCCAAAAAGCGTACTTCTGGTATTATTTTTCCTAGTTTTGGTGAAGACGGAAATAGAGGCTATTTTTTACAAAATGGAGGTTATTACTTTCCTATTAGTGATCATGTAGACTTGGCTATTTTGGGTGACTATTATACCAATGGAAGTTATGGTTTAAGATTAGAGAATAAATATGCAAAACGATATAAATACAATGGAAATTTAGGTTTTAGATATGAAAACCTAATTACTAGTGAAAGAGGTTTTCCTGATTATGCAAAAACAACAATATATAACTTACGTTGGTCTCATAGTCAAGATGCTAAAGCAAGTCCAAACTCAAGATTTGCAGCCTCTGTAAACTTAGGTAGCAGTAATTATTATACTCAGTCTATCAATCAATTAAACTTACCTAATACACAAAACAACACTTTATCATCATCTGTTTCATACTCTAAAACTTTTCAAGGTGAACCACAAGCTAATATTAGTTTAGCAGCCACACATAGTCAAAATACACAAACAGAAAGCATCAATATGACTCTACCAACTTTTCAAGGTAGTTTAAGTAGAATTTTTCCTTTTGCCGGAAAAGATGGAACAAAAAAAGGTGTTATTCAAAACATTAACTTTCAATATAGTGTGAGAGCTGAAAACAGAATAGTAACAACTGATTCATTATTTTTTAAAAAAGAAATGTTTAATGATGCAAAAGTAGGTGCCCAACACACTATACCTATAAGTACTAATTTTAAAATTTTTGATCACTTTAGTGTAACTGCAAGCACTAATTTTCAAGAAACATGGGCTATAAAAACAATTGAAAAAAATTATGATTTTGATAACGAAGAGATAGTTACTAGGGAAGTTAATGGTTTTGACGCTTTTAGAACATACAATTTTAGTACTAGTATTGGTACAACTTTATATGGGATTTTCAATTTTAATAAAGATAAAAAACTACAAGCGATACGCCATGTAATTAGACCCAGTTTAAACTATAATATAAACCCTTCTTTTGATAATTATTACGATGAATTTGAAGTTATCGATGCTAATGGGACAACCAAAAGTGAGTATACAAGATTTGAAAACAGTATATTTGGAACTCCTAACAAGACATTTTCAAGTTCTGTAGGAATAGCTGTTTCTAACAATTTTGAAGCTAAAATTAAAGACTCAGATTCAACCAAATTAGAGCCAAAAAAAATTAAATTATTAAATAATTTAAATTTCTCTACTTCTTATAATGTTGCAGGAGACTCCTTAAAATGGAGCCCTTTAAGAATCTCAGGAGGAACACAATTACTAGATAATAAAATGAATATTAATTTTGGAGCTAATTTAGATCCCTATGCTCTAAATTCAAATAATAAAAAAATTAATACTTTCAACATAAATAATGGAGGAAGTTTATTTAGACTAACAAGTGCTAATTTGACCATGAGCTATAGTTTAAGTAGTAAAAGTGGTAATACAAAAAATGATGAAGATGCTGTTGATGATAGATTATTAAGCGGTGGACGTGAAGATGATTTATTTGGTGTATCACAAGATTTTGCTAATCAACAATTAAACCAAAGAGACGAAGATAAAGAAGAACGAGAACCTGATGAATTTTATAATAATAAAATACCATGGAGCTTAAGGTTTGCCTACGCTGTTAACTATGCAAATAGCACACGTCAAAACGAAATATCTTCACACTCATTAATGTTTTCTGGTGATATTGAATTAACTCCTAAATGGTCTATTGGAGGATCCTCAAGTTATGACTTTAAAAATAAAGGCTTTGGTTTAACGCAATTGCGTTTTGAGCGTGATTTATTAAGCTGGAGAATGAATTTTTCATGGGTACCTTTTGGTACATATAACAGTTGGAATTTCTTTATAGGAATAAAATCAAGTATACTTAAAGACTTAAAATACGAGCAAAGACGTAAACCAGACGAAAGCTTGTAAATACTATAAATGTTTCGCTTACGCGGAAATTAAACACTCTTACTATGAAAAAGATTATTTCTACAACTAAAGCCCCTGCTCCTATTGGACCATACAATCAAGCTATTTTAAGTGGAAACACATTATATACATCAGGCCAAATTGCTTTACATCCAAAAACTGGAAAATTAGTGATGGATGATATTAAAACAGAGACTAAACAAGTTATGGAAAACATGAAAGCTGTTTTAGAAGCTGCTGACATGACTTTTGAAAACGTTATTAAAACCTCGATTTTTATTAATGACATGCATAACTTTTCAGAAATAAATGAAGTCTACGGAACCTATTTTGATGAAACAACTGCACCAGCAAGAGAAACTGTAGAAGTTGCTAATCTTCCTAAGTTTGTCAATGTAGAAATTAGTATGATTGCCATTAAATAAGTACTTTTCTTTATAAAAAAAGCTGAACATAATGTTCAGGCTTTTTTTTGTGTATTACTATTTGCTTTTAAAGCTACTTTAGCGTTTTAGGGTAAAGTGCGCTTTAAATTGTTTTCTGGTGTTGCTGGTATCATTTTGCTCTTTGTAATCTACCGTAAACCAATAATCACTGGTTGGCATTGGGTTACCATTGTAGGTTCCATCCCATCCTGATCCGGTTGGACTTAACTGTTTTATTAGCTTTCCGTAACGATCAAATATGTAAATAACTGCATCTGGTTGATTTGAGATTCCGTAGATGTTCCATGTGTCATTAAACCCATCTTCGTTTGGTGTGAAGAAGTGTGGATAGTCCATGATTGATACTGGTACACTTCGCTCTCCACATCCGTTTATATCTCTTACTGTTATTATATGATCGCCTGCTCCTACATCTGTAAAGGTAAAGCTTCCGTTGTTTGGGATATTACTTTCCCATGGTCCATCGTCTAAACTAAACTCATAGAGTGCTACCGTTCCGTTTCCTGTGGCTGTAACTTCTATGTTGTGAACATCTGCAAAGGCTTCTGTTAATAATTCATAGGTTACTGTTGGTGGCTCACTTTCTTCGACTATAGTCGTATCTGAGTTATTACATGTTGTGGTTACGTTGGTTACTATAACTTCATAAGTACCTGCTTGGGTTGGCTCTAAACTGCTTCCTGTTTCTCCCGAAAGGCTTAATCCGTCTAATAACCACTCGAAAGTATATTGGGTTTCATCTAATCCTGTGTCTATGATTGGTGCGCTGACTACCTCTGATCCATTGGTATTGATACATAGTAAATAACTATCTTCTAAATCAAATTCTGGTAATGGATTTACTCGTAAGGTGATTTCGGCTGTATCATAACAGATTGAACTGTCTACCATGGTTCCGGTTCCATCGTCTACCATGGTGTCGTTATCTACTCTTACATAAATAACTTGTGGGTTAACGATGTTTTCATACAATAATGGTAATGGATTGATTCCTGCATCTGCATCTGATTGTGACTCATAATAACTTACAATGTAGCTTAATGGGTCTTGTCCGTCTAATACTTCTTCGTTTAAACTTTCTAAATCAAATTGTACACTATCATTGGTGGTGTCTCCATCGGTTTCCATGTTATCATCACATTCTGAATAATCTAAGCTTTCCATGTCTGGATTGACTTGTGCTGCTTCTTGAACTTCTATCACAAACGTTGTTGTGGTATCACAACCAGTGATGGTATTAGTGATGTTTACATAAATGGTTTGTGGGTTACTTGTGTTAGTGTATGGACTAACTAAGTCATTCATTGATTGGTCTGCTTCTGCTTGTGTCTCATGATAAGTGACTGTAAAGAGGGTTGGATCTTGTCCGTTTAGGATTTCGTCCGTTTTACTCTCTAAATCAAATCCATATTGTCCGTCATTAAATAACTCGCAATAAATATAATCTGATATTGGCACTACTGCTGGTAATGGGTTAACCATGATATCAAAACTTACAATAGTGAAACATCCTGTTCCGCCTGTTCCTAAAGCATCTGATCCATTTGTTACACGTACATATATAGTTTGTGGTGTAATGGCTATGCCTGGATTGTTTGGATCTTCATTACTATGCATGGTTGGATCTACAATCTGATTGCTTCCCATTAAGGCATCGTCTAAGTCTGTGTAGTAACTTGCACTAACGTTAGCTTCGCCATTGATGGTTGCTACCTCGTTTGTGGTTAGATCAAAGATTTCGATTAAATCGTTTGGTCCGACTACATCTACATCATCACACAACACGATATTATCTGGGTTTGGTGCTGGTGTTGGGTTGGGTAATACACGTATGGTTAAGGTTGTGAATGAGAAACAACCTGTGTCGCCATCGGTAACACGTACATACACTGTTTGTGGATTGGCTGGATTGGTACCGACCATCATGTTAGTGTATTGCGTTGGGTCTGCTATAGCATTACTGTCTGCGGTAGCATCGGCTTGTGTTTCGTAATACGTCACGATCCAACTAGCATCTCCTGCTGTGATTTCATCATTTTTAACGGTTAAATCAAAAGTGGCTATCTCATCATTGTTTTCGTAATAATTAGCGTCTAACTCATCACAAATTGTTAATGGTGTTGGTTGTACGATTACTGGTGGAAATTCTACACTGATTATAAATTCGCCTGTGCTAACACATCCATTGGTATTGCTTACTAAACGTATATAAATAGTTTGTGGGTTGGTCGCGTTGGTATAGTTACCTGTGTTGACTATTGGACTACTTCCAGTGTCTGCATTGGCTTGTGTGGTGTGGTATGTTAGTGTGAAATCTGATGGGTTTTGAGTCCCTAAGATTTGAGGTGTCATTACCGTATCAAAATCAAATTGATTGAATCCATCGTCATTATCATCACAGACTACGTAATCGTCGATTGCTACTGGTACTACTGGTGAGGGTTGTACGTCTAATGGTAGTATAACGATAGTAAAACATCCTGTATTGTCGTTTTCTGCACGTACATAAACCATTTGGGTATTGGCTACAATGTTGGTGTATGGACTTATTAAAACATTAATGTCGTTGATGGCATCTGATTCTGTTTCGTGGTAGCTAATAGTGACATCTGGTTCTCCGTTTAAAATTGCTGTGGTTTGACTGTCTAAGTCAAAACTTGAGAATCCGTCATTGTCATCGTCACATACTACTAATGTTGCTGGTGTGGCTTGTGGTGATGGTGTTGGGTTTACTCGTAAATCTAAAGTAATGGTACTAACGCAATTAGTTACATTGTCTTCGGCTCTGATATACACGGTTTGTGCATTGGCAACATTGGTGTAAGGACTAAAATTTGGTCTGCTGCTGTTGCATTATCGGCTCCGAATTGTGTGAAGTAGTACGTTAACGTAATACCACTTTGTCCGTTTAAAATCTGTGCATTGGCATCTTCTAAAGTAAATTCTTCTTGGGCTAAAGCGCTAGTTTCTCCTGGTAAATCGGTAGCGTTACATAACTCTAATGCATCAGGTTGTACTAATACTGGTAATGGATTAACTACTAAATCCATTGTTGTTATTGTTGAACATCCATTAGCGTTATCGTCTACTCTTACCCAAATGGTTTGTAAATCTGGTGTGGTGTTTACGTAAGCATTTGGGGTTGCTATTGCATTTTGTGGCACTTCTGCATTGGCTAGAGTCTCGTAAAATGTAATTGTGTAATCTGCTGTTGCTAGATCGTTACTGGTATCTGAATCTAACTGGTTTAAAATCTCTGCATTATTTAATTCTAAATCAAAAACCGCAATACCATCTGTATCGTTATCACAAACTTCTAATGGGCTTGGGTCTGTGATTTGTGGGGTTGGGTAGACGATTAAATTTAAAAATACAACCGAAGAACAATCATTATTATAATTATTAATAGATACATAAATAGTTTGATTGTTTTCTACAATATTATAATACGGACTAGTTAAAGCATTTACGTTAAGTTGTGCATCACTTAAAGTTTCATGATAAGATAAATCTATTCCAGGTGCGCCTCCAATAATTGCTGGGTCTGCATCTGTTAATGTAAATACTCCAAAACCATCACTATCTGGATCACAAAATGTTAATGATGTTGTTGATAACAAAGCTCCAGAATTATTGACTATCAAATCAAAATCACCAACATCATAACAACCTGTTAACTGATTTTCTAAACGGATATAAACTGTCTCAGGATTACTAACGTTTTGATAAGATTCTGGATTATTAATTGCAGCATTACCTAATTGCGCATCTATTAAAGAATTATGATACGTAACCATTGTATCAGTTTGATTATTTATAATAATATCATCATTTGAGGTTAAATCAAAAGCTTCTGAATTATCAAAATCATTCTCACATATTATCATATCATCAACAGGGTTTACTGTTGGAGAGGTATTAACGTTTACGATAAAAGAATTTTCGTCTTTACAATTATTAGGAGAAGTTAAAGCTTCTGAAAAAACATACAAAGTTGTTGTTGCAAAAATTTCTGTACCAGCAGTAATCATATTACCAGTTCCGTAAGGTCCATCTGTTTCTGTGTAATAATTATTATTTGGAGATAACATTGGTAATATATAGGAATCACAAGCTTGAACATCCATTGGTGCATCTGCAACCGGAGAATAATCTATGATTACAATAAAGCTATTCTCGTCAAAACAATTATTTGGTGATGTTGCTGTATCAGAATACACATATAAAGTAGTGGTCGTTGTAATTGATGTTCCTTCTGAAACTAAATTACCAACGCCATTTGGTCCTCCTGTTGCTGTATAATAAGCATTATTGATAGACAATTGAGGTAATATATATGTATCACAAGATTGTACATTTGCAGGCGCATCTGCTACTGGTGTAGCATCTATTGTAATATTAAATATGTTTTCATCTGTACATTTATATGGATCAACACCTGACTCTGTATAGATATATAATGTCGTTGACATAGTGATTGTATCACCAGCTGCAAGCATTACTCCTGATCCGTTTGGTCCTCCTGTTTGTGAATAATAAAAATTATTTGGAGATAAAACAGGTAAAACATACATATCACAAGACTGAGCATCTGATGGATTATCTGCTATTGGAGAGGTATTGATTATTATGTTAAAATTATTTTCGTCAATACAAAAATTTGGTCCTGCACCTGTTTGACTATAAACAAATAGCGTTGTCGAGTTTGTAATAATATCACCTTGATTTAATAAAGTTCCTGTTCCTGAAGGACCTCCTGTAGCTGTGTAATAATTATTATTAGCCGATAACTGTGGTAAAACATAAGTATCACAGACTTGTACATCTATTGGTGCATCTGCGGTAGGCGTTGTATTAACAGTAACTTGGAAACTATTTTCATCTGTACAGTTATTTGGTGTAGAACCTAATTCTGTGTAAACATATAAAGTTGTACTGTTGGTAATTTCAGTTCCTGGTGCTACTATATTTCCTGATCCATTAGGACCTCCTGTTGCTGTATAATAGTAATTATCAGGAGATAAATTAGGCAAGAAGTATGAATCACATGATTGGACATCAGCTGGAGCATCTGCTGTAGGAGAAACATCAATAGTTATATTAAAAACATTTTCATCTGTACAGTTATTTGGACTTGTAGCTGTTTCAGAAAACACATACATTGTTGTTGTAGTTGTTATGGCTGTACCTTCAGGAACTAATAAACCTGTACCATTTGATCCTCCTGTCGCTGTATAATAAAAGTTATTAGGAGATAAATTAGGTAATATATATGAATCACAAGCTTGAACATCTACAGGAGCATCTGCTACTGGAGTATCATCAATTGTTATGGTAAGCATATTCTCGTCAGAACATATGTTTGGAGAAACACCATTTTCAGTAAACACATAAAGTATTGTGGATGAATTTATAACTGTTCCTTCAGCTACAATAGTTCCGCTTCCACTTGGTCCTCCTGTTGCTGTGTAATAAAAATTATCTGTAGATAATATTGGTAAAATATAACTATCACAAGCTTGAACATCTGCAGATGCGTCAGCAACTGGAGAGGTATTAATTGTAATTATAAAAGTACTTTCATCTGAACAATTATTTGGAGTAACTCCACTTTCAGTAAATACATACAACGTTGTTGTGCTTGTAAAATCAGAACCTTCTGGTAACATCGTACCGCTTCCGTTTGGACCTCCTGTTGCTGTATAATAAAAATTATCAGGTGACAGTATTGGTAAGGTATAAGTGTCACAAACTTCTACATCTGAAGGAGCATCTGCTACAGGTGATGCATTTATTGTGATATTAAACATGTTTTCATCAGAACACATATTTGGATCCATACCAATTTCTGTGTAAACGTATAGTGTTGATGACGTGCTAATTACTGTTCCTTCTACAACTATAGTTCCGCTTCCGTTGGGTCCTCCAGTTTCTGTATAATAAAAATTATTAGCTGATAATACAGGTAATATATAATTGTCACAGGCATTAACATCTATAGGAGCGTCCGCTACAGGAAAAGGGTTTATGGTTACTGTAAATGTATTTTCGTCTGAACAATCATTTGGAGCAACACCATTTTCTGTATAAACATATAGTGTGGTTGTTGTAGTTATTACAGTACCTTCAGCTATAATGGTTCCGCTTCCGTTTGATCCTCCTGTTGCTGTGTAGTAAAAATTATCAGCTGACAATGTTGGTAATGTATAAGTTTCGCAGGCTTGTACATCTGTAGGTGCATCTGCTACGGGAGATGTGTTTATGGTAATATTAAATAGGTTTTCATCAGAACACATGTTAGGTGCTGTACCAATTTCAGAATATACATAAAGCACTGAAGATGTTGTAATCACTGTACCATCAGCGACTAAAGTTCCACTTCCGTTTGGTCCTCCTGTTGCAGTATAATAATTATTGTTTGTAGATAATGTTGGTAATATATAATTATCACAAGCATTAACATCTGAAGGAGCATCTGCTACAGGAAAAGGGTTTATGGTAATTGTAAATACATTTTCATCTGAACAATTATTTGGAGTAACACCATTTTCGGTATAAACATACAGTGTTGTGGTGGTTGTTATTACTGTTCCTTCAGCAACGAGAGTTCCACTTCCAGTTGGTCCACCTGTTGCTGTATAATAAAAATTATTAGGCGACAATGTTGGTAATGTATAAGTCTCACAAGCTTGAACATCTATTGGTGTATCTGCTATAGGTGATGTATTAATAGTTATGTTAAAACTTTTTTGGTCAAAACACTCATTTGGTGCTATTCCAGTAACTACATATACAAATAAAGTTGTAGACGTTGTAATAACTGTACCTTCATTAACTATTGATCCACTTCCGTTAGGTCCATCGATTGCTGTATAATAAAAATTATTAGGAGCTAAAGTTGGTAAAACATATGAATCACAGACATTGATATCTGGAGAGGAATCTACGATTGGAAAAGGATTAACAATAATATCAAAAGTTGTTTCTGCAAAACAAGTTGGATTTGAATTATTATCAACTCTAACATAAATAGTCTGTGAGGGACTTGCTGTATTAATGTAAGCTGTTGGATTAACAATTGGGCTAACTCCACTAGTACTTTCTAATTGTGTTTCATAAAAACTTACAGTAAAATCTGCTGAATTTTGACCATTTAATATGTCTATTTCTTGAGAGGTAAGGTCAAAAGCTTCTACTCCATCATTCATTAAGTCATCACAAACTTGTAAATCATTAGGTTGTGTAGCAGTAGCAATAGCATTAACTACTAAATCAAACTCTGCAGTTGATGAAACCTCATAACAAGTTGAATCTGTAACACTTTCTACTCTAACAAAAATAGGTTGAGGATTAGTTGTATTTATATAACCATCACTTAAAGCATTTGTACCTGAATTAGCATTTGCTAAATCTAAATAATAAGTAACACTATATAAAGTTGGATCTAGTGAACCTAAAATAGAAGCATCTTGATTTGTTAATGTGAAAGCTTCAAAACCATCATTTGAACTATCATCACAGACTTCAAGGTTTGAAGTTGTATTAATTTCTGGATTTAAAACATTCAATGAAAAAGAATCAATTGAATAACAACCACCACTAATATTTTCAATTCTAACATAAATAGTTTGACCATTTGTCCCTGAATAAGAAGTAGTATTAGAAATAGGAGCAAAATCTAGTTCTGCCTGAGAATATGAGGTGTGAAAGGATACCATTACAGTACTCGGATCCTGAGTTCCTATAGCAGAGGTTTCATTGTCGGTAAAATCAAAAAGTGCAACACCTGTACCATCATCACATAAGCTTAAGTCTGTTAAACTTTGTATTGTTGGGCTAGGAATAAACTCGATTAAAATTGAGTCCGAACTTACACAAGAACCAGAGTGTGTTATATCAACACTATAAGTACCTGTTTGTGTTACATCCAAAGTAGATCCTGTTTCACCAGGAATTAATACACCATTAAAATACCATGAATGAGAATTTGATGGAAGTTCTGTATCCAAAGTTATAGATGTAGACTCACATTGTGCTGTTCCGTTTGCGATGGTAATATCATCACCCAAATAACCACCGACATCAAATGATTTTGCTTTTAAGAACACAGCAGAATTATAAGAAGTGTCATTATAATCTGCTATTATAATTTCAAGTGTATAGGGTACATTTGGAATAACTGTTGCAGATGCTGTCATGGGTTTTGTATATCCTCTTAAACTAATAGGATCGTCTACAAGAGGCAAGCCAGATGTACCGTAATAAGAATCGAAATATTGAGGATTGACTGAGGCGCAACTGGCATTATAAGTATTATCTCTGACTGTAAAAGTTGACACAAAATCTGTAGTACCAGGTACTAACGCAAGGTTTGATTCTACATTGGTTACCAAATTTGTTAATTTAAAAACTAAAGCATCTCCATAAGTACACTGAAAACCTCCATATTCATCTGAAGCAAATAAAAAATCAAAACTTATTGTATTTTTAATAGTAGTGAAATTAAAATCAATTAACGTAGCATCATTAGAGTCTCCAGGATTCATATAAGGAATCATGTCTTCCAAAATGGTACTTCCTGCCCAACCTCCACTACTAACTGGTCCCGTTTTTGGACCTACTAAATCCATTGCTGAACCTGTTGTTAAAACAACTCCAGATTCAAATGGAAAAACACCTGGATCTGCTGTAAAATAAGCAATACCATTCTCTTGACCTACACTAACTCCTGTAAAGTAACTAAAACTTGTTATGTCTGCACAGGTATTAGAAACTAAAACATCTGTTACTAATTCATTAAAACTATACGTAGTTTGGTCTATAGTAATATATTGTCCAGCAGCAGCAGCACTCTGATTTATGTCAGAAATCTCTTTTTTTTCTATATTACTTTTAACAGTATTAGAATTTGAAGATATTTTATTAAAAGCGGTAACTGAAATACCATCTTCTACAAAACATTGGTTATTATTTTGTATTGATGAATTTAAAATGAGGTTCTCATTTAAACTATCGATTTCTGAAACAAAAGAAACTTTGTAAGCATGTAATGCATTTGGAATATCATAATTATTTGATATTGTTGAGGGATTAAAATAACCTGATACAGCAAGTGCTGTGAGGAATATTAGGCTTTTCATAAATAATAAAATGGAATAATAATTAACTAATAGAGTTTAAAAATACTATTAAATTAATTTGTAACTAGCTAAGTAGTTACTTTTTTTACTCGAAAAATGAATAAATAAATTCCTAATGTTTTATATTATTTTTTTATCAACAAATAAATGATATTCAGTATTTTAATAATAATTACAGATAATGCTTGCTAAAAGATTAAAAAAAAGACATGTATATTAACGTATTTATATGCACTTTATAAAGCATTAACAAAATCATTCAAACACCTTAAAATCAATAGTTAACAAAAATTTTCTTACAAAAAAAATAACCCCTAAAATAGTTGACAATTTTGTGAATTAAAATCAACTATTTTAAGGGTTAATGTTAGGTTTCTTTAAAAAGAAAAAAAATTTTATGATGTTTTTAAGGCATTTATAAACAATTCTGCACTTGCTAAATTAGTGGCTAATGGTACGTCATGAACATCACATAAACGCATTAACATTAAAACATCAGGTTCGTGTGGATGCTTTTCTAGTGGATCTCTAAAAAAAATAACCATTTTACATTTACCTTCAGCGACTCTTGCTGCGATTTGTGCATCTCCACCTAAAGGCCCAGATAACATACGTATAACATCAAATCCTGCTTTTTTCACTTTTTTACCAGTGGTACCTGTAGATATTAAAGTAATTTCTTTTTGATGAAAAACAGCTTGATGCTCGTTTAAAAACTGAACCATTTCGGCTTTTTTACCATCATGAGCAATAATTGCTATTTCCATATTATTCTAATGTATTAGTATGAAAGGCTACTAACCCTTCAATTGGTCTTCTTTCAAAATTACCAACCTTAAAGTTTAATTCTTCTGCAACAGCTTTAATTTCATCTTGACAGAAAAATGCAATCGAACCAGCAAAATGAACAGGAACTGTTTTTAATTCTTCTTTGAATTGTAAAATCATGTTTTTAGCAAATCGTCTTATACCAGATTTTATTAAATTGATAATATAATCAGAGTCTTTATTTAAAATCATAAACTCTGCAAACTGAGCTAAATATGCATTTGGATTTGGTTGCTTGTATAGGTTATATTTGATATAATCTGCGTCTAAATTATATTTATCTGCAAATGCAATTTTAATTTCTTCTGGCATATGATTAAAATAATAATCACGAATTAATTCTTTACCATAGTAATTACCTGATGCATCATCCATAAGTGTGTAACCTAATGATTTTACACGTTGATGTAATATTGAACCGTCATAATAACTACAATTAGATCCTGTACCTAAAATACAAACTACAGCTGCTTCTGTTGGTTTATTAATGGTAGCATACACTGCTGCCATAGTATCTTCATCAACTAAAATTTCTGCATTTGGAAAAAATTCTTGTAAGGCTGTTTTTAGTAATAAACGTGGATTTTCTGTTCCGCAACCTGCTCCATAAAAAAAGACGTGAGATACTTCATTTTTATTATCAAACAAAGGTGTACTCTTTTTTAAAATTTTACTTATTTTCTTTTCAGAAAGTATTGCAGGATTTAATCCTTTGGTTCTTATTTTTTCAAGTAATTGGTTACCGTTTTTATCAACTGCAATCCAATCGCACTTTGTAGATCCACTATCAACAACTAAAATCATATATTAAATATTTATGGTAAGATAAAAAAAAGCACAGTAAAAAAGATACATATATCTAATTACTGTGCTAAAATTATTTAAAAAATAACACGTTTTATAGCGTGTTAATTTTTTGTGCTAAGTCTACTAATTTATTTGAATATCCAAACTCATTATCATACCAAGATACTAACTTAAAGAATGTAGAGTTTAACTCGATAGCAGAATCTGCATCAAAAACACTTGTTTTAACTTCACTTACAAAATCTTGAGATACTACAGCTGCTTCAGTATAACCTAAAACACCATTCATAGATCCTTCAGATGCTTTTTTCATGGCTGCTTTAATGTCTTCTAAAGACGTTTCTTTTTTAGTTTTAACTGTTAAGTCAACTACAGATACATCTACTGTTGGCACTCTAAAAGCCATACCTGTTAATTTACCATCTAATTCAGGAATTACTTTTCCTACTGCTTTAGCAGCTCCTGTTGATGTTGGAATAATATTATTTAAAGCACTGCGTCCTAATCTATAGTTTTTACGAGAAGGTGCATCTACTGTAAATTGTGTAGAAGTTGCTGCGTGAATTGTTGTCATTAAAGCTTCTTCAATACCAAAATTATCTTCTATAACTTTAGCTATTGGCGCTAAACAGTTTGTTGTACATGATGCATTTGATACGATTGTATCTGAAGCTGTTAATTTATCATCATTTACACCCATTACAAACATTGGTGCATCTTTACTTGGTGCAGAGATTACTACTTTTTTAGCTCCACCTTCAATGTGGTAGTTAGCAGTTTCTAAAGTTGTAAAAATACCAGTACATTCTGCAACTACATCAGCTCCAGCTTCATCCCAATTTAAATTTTTAGGATCTCTTTCTGCAGTTACTCTAATTGTTTTACCATCAACTATAAGGTTACCATCTTTAACTTCAATAGTACCATCAAATCTTCCGTGTACAGAATCATACTCTAATAAATATGCTAAATGGTCTACATCTAACAAGTCATTAATTGCAACAACATCTACGTCGCTACGTTTTACTGTCGCTCTAAATACTATACGACCTATTCTTCCAAATCCGTTAATTCCTAATTTTAATGTTGACATATTGTTATTTTGTTTAATTCAATTTATATTAAGTGGTCATTATGTCTGACACACGTATTAATTCTTCGTTTATTTTTGATTTTCCTTTTACTGCTTGTTCTAATGGTGTTAAGTCAATTTTATCGTTAACCAATCCTACCATGTAATTAGATTTTCCTTCTAGAAGACTTTCAACTGCTTTTACACCCATTCTACTAGCTAAAACACGATCAAAACATGAAGGAGATCCACCACGTTGCATGTGTCCTAAAACTGAAACTCGTACTTCGTACTCTTCCATATTTTCTTCCACATAATCTTTAAGTTCAAAAACATTTTTACCAATTTTATCACCTTCTGCAACAACTACAATACTGGATGATTTACCTGACAATTTACTTCGTCTTAAAGATTCTAATAATCTGTCCAGACCTAAATCTTCTTCAGGTATTAATATTTCTTCAGCTCCTGCTCCAACACCTACATTAAGAGCAATATGTCCAACGTCACGTCCCATAACTTCTACAAAAAACAATCTGTTATGTGAGCTGGCAGTATCTCTAATTTTATCTATAACTTCAACTACCGTATTTAAAGCTGTGTCATAGCCAAGTGTGTGTGAAGTCCCATAAATATCATTATCTATGGTTCCAGGAATACCCATTACTGGGAAATTAAATTCTTGATTAAAAATTAAGGCTCCTGTAAATGTTCCATCTCCACCAATTGTGACTAGTGCGTCCACGTTGGCTTCTTTTAAAGCTTCATAAGCTTTTTGACGACCTTCTTTAGTACGAAACTTTTTTGATCTAGCCGATTTTAATACTGTACCACCTTTATTAATAATGCCTTTTACATTACGTGCAGTAAGCTCTTTAAAATCACCTTCAATCATACCTTCATAACCACGATAAATACCTACACACTCTATATTATAATAGGCACAAGTTCTGGCTACAGAACGTATTGCTGCATTCATTCCTGGAGCATCTCCTCCAGAAGTCATAACAGCAATTTTATTTATTTTTTTTGACATATTTTTCTCTTAATAAAGTAAATCTACTAAAGAAAAATAATATATAACATTGGTTTTACTAAAATTTAACGATAAGCCTAAAACTATAACGTTTTCGTTAATAACTTAATAAAAAACAGTAGGTTAAATTGAATTTATGGATAAAATATGATGGTAAAGTCTACTCTTCATCAAAGGACATATCATCAGGAAAAAATGTGCCTTTATCATTTTGAGGTTGTGGTGTATTTGAAGGAGACTCTTCTTTTTTATCTTCTTCCTTCTTATTAGGATTAAAAATTTTGTGCAATAATTCTCCAAAAGTATCAAATGAAACGCTGTAAGATAAACCTACACCTTGAGTATACCCTACTTCTTCACCAAAGTTTCTGATACTATTTTCACGATTAAAAACTTTTGCAGTAAGCGTACCTTCTTCATTTAATAAAAAATCGACTTGAACATCTCCTGCAATTACAGAATCACCAAGACCACCAACAGGCACACCTACTTTACCATTTATTAATACACGATCTGATATTTGTGTTTGTAAAGTTAAACCAACACGATTATCTGTTTGATAATCTGGATTGTTTTGTCCAGCTTCAAAATTAACACCTATATTAAATTTACCATCACCTGTAGAAAGTAGATTATTAACTAAACTATTTAAACGTTCTGTTAAAGTACCTGTAAAATTAACATCGTCCAAACCACTACTAAAACCTCCTGTAGTAATTAAGTATAATGCTTGACTCTCTCTTTCTTCTTTTGAATCTAATCTATAATTTAACTCAGATTTTATAGTTGATTCTGTTGTTGGAAATGCATAACTATAGTCTATAGTTGGACGCTCTAGTTGATCTGATAATTCAATTAATAAATCTACAGGAATACTTCTACTAATTGGGTTATCTAATAAAGGAGAAGGGTTTGCTCGTGTTGAGTATTTAGCTTTTATATTGATGATTGCTTCCAAAGGAGACCCATTCCATTGTAAACTACTTACATATGGCACAACAGTAAATTTCTTCTCAATAACACCTCCATATAAGAAATTATAGAACCCTTCATAAACTACAAAATCACCATACATATCAAACTTATCATTGGTATTAATTTCAATTAATAGACCTCCTACACCACGACCACTAATAGTACTACCAGATGTTTTGTCTATTAAAATTTCAATTTCTGCATCTTCAGTAACATCTAATTCAAAATTAAGATCTAATCCAGATTCCTCAGCTACTTCAAAAGCAACTCCATCTTGTTTTGCTTGCTTTTCTTCAGGACTTAAAAAATGAATAATAGAATTGTCTCCAAAAGACTCGTTATCATTTAATGGAATTTTAAATACAGTTCCTTTTTTAGTTTCACCAATAACGTTAATACTTAAACTCTCTGTTGGACCATAAATTCTAGCCGAACCACCAATAAAACCGGTTCCATAGTACAAAGATTCTTCATTTTCTTTTGTATCTAAAACTAATAATCTAGGTGTTTCAAGATTTAAATCTAACTTCCATTTTGAGAAATTAGTATGACTAATACTTCCATCTAAAACCGCTTTAGAGTTTTCTTTTACATCAGTAATATTAATAGTATTAAAATTGAAGGTTTGATCTTTAAGTGTAACAGAGGCTTGATCTTGGAAAGCATAATCTACATTTAAGTAAGGTACACCAATACCACCATTATCTATTTTTAAAGAACCATTAAAACTTGGTTTATTTAGCTTACCAATCACTTTAACATTACCATAAACATCCCCTCTAATTTTATCTAATACACCTTCTAAAAATGGGTTTAAAATCTGAAGATCAAATTTATTAAAGTCTAAATTAACACCAATTAAAGCTTCGTCATTTTTAATATTTACATTCCCTTTAGCTACAAAAGAATTAGTATCGTCATCTTTAATTTTGGCACTTATCAAATAGCTAGACAAATCTGCATTTCCTTTTATTTTGGCATCAAATGCACCATAAAAGGTATTATTTACTTCTAAATCATCAATAATTAAAGCAGCATTTGGTAAATAGTTTCCGTTTTCTTGAAGGACATCCAAATTACCATTAATATTACCTGCTAATGATAAACCTGAAATTTCAGGAATAATTTTATTTAAATCTACATCTTTAAAATCTAACTTTAAATCTTTATAAGTAGAGTCTCTAATAATACCAGCTAATTTAATCTCTTCGTTTTGATGATTCAATACAAATTCTTCAATTTTGAAATCTTTAAAATCACGATCAAAAATTACTTTATTAAATTTATTTTTATCCTCATTAATTAACCACTTATTATTTTTAAAAGTTACATCACTCTTTTTAAAACCTAGTACTGATAAATTATCTTCGTTAATTGTATGGTAAAAACTTAGGTTATAAGCATCATCGTTACGTTTTCCTCCTTTAAATTCTGAGCGCATAAATAACGTATCATTAAGAGTTACGTTAATTAAATTAAATTTTGAAATGTTGTAATGTTTGGTATAAACGCTATCTACTTCTACGTAAGTATTAAACAGTGGATTGTTATTATCTACTTGTACCTCTATAGTGTTTGCAAAATAATCTAAAAGCTTGATTTTTGGAGATTTAAAAGTTAATTTAAATGCTTTTTCATTACTTTCTACACGTCCTTTAATAAAAGTATTTGCTCCTACTTCTACTTCTGGTAAAAAGACCTCAATAATTTTATTATAAATTTTAAAATTGAAATCTACGTATTGGTTTTCCTCTATGTTATTTGGTACGTAGTTAGCATATATACTTTTAAGCGAATTTTCAAAAAGAAGCTCTAAATCATTAAATTTAAAGTTTCCGCTTAATTGACCTTCAATAATTTCTGGTGAATTTACTTTTATAAATCTTTCATTTTCTAAAAATTCTGAACTTATTGCAAAATCTTTAAAAGTGTAAGTATCGTTTTCGTTTTTATAAATTGTGTTTTTAAAATTTATACTACCAACAGCGTCGTCTATATTAGTTGCACTCATTTTCATATCTACAATTCCTGTAAATTCTGATTGTTGATCTCTTTTGTAAAAATTTAAAGCTTTAAAGTTAGCATAGTCTACTTTAGCCACAAAGTCAAAAGTTTTCACCTCTTGAGACAGGTCTGCCAAACCATCAAACTCTAATTTTAAATTTTTATCTAAAGACAGTAATTTTCCGTTAAATTTTCTTTGTTTGTATTGACCATTAACTGCAATGTTTTGATAATTGTAGTTATTGTAATTAATACTATAGACGTCTCCTTTTAATTGTGTTTTTAAGTTATTCTTTTTAAAACCAACACCATCAACATCTACATTAAAGGAGGTTTTACCTAATTTAGGATCATCTAATAAAATACCTAAATCAAATTCGTCAAGAATAACATTACCTTTGTATGAGGCATAATCTATATTGTCTATTTCAGACATTTCTAAATCACTGTTTACAATACCCAATGAGGTTGCAATTTGTAAATTTGCTTTGATAGTATGAGGTGTGATATGGCTTTTACCAACTGCTGTAAAATCTCCTAATTTACCAAATAATGACGGAATAGACTCGCCTAAAACATTAGGTAAAAGGTCTTTTAAATCTCTATAATTTGAAGATAAATTATCAAAATCACCTTCCATAGAAAAGTTATTAGCTTCGCTATTAAATAGGTTTTTAAAGTTTATATTTCCATAAATTTTGGTGTTTCGACTGGTTTCTAACTTTAAATTCTCAGTTGTCAAATTATTAAGAGTACCAGATAATACAGTCGAAAAATTAGCGCGTTGATTTTTACCAAATTCGTTATAAAATACATTTAATTCATCTAATAAAACACTACCATCTGTAAAGTTAGCAGACACTAATACTTTGTCTTCAAACTCTTTAAAATCTTCACGATTATAATTAAAACGCAATGCTCCTTTTACAAATGATTCTGGTGTTTTAATATTTAAATCATCAAAACGCATTTCTGATAAGGTGTAAGAAAAATTAGATGTTAGATTTTCTAACTTTAAACCTCGACTATCATTAAATTGCATGGTATTGATACGTGATCTAACATCACTACCATCAATAACAAAATTGGTTCCGTTTAAGTTTATATTATCAAACTGTAATATTTCTGGAGTTGTTTTGTTTTGATCAATCAGTCTAAATGTACCATTACTAATTGTAATGTCGCTAGAAGACATTAAAAACGTACTTTTTTCTTTTCTTGGGTTATTGTCATCAAATCTAGCAACAAAAACATCAAGATTGGTATCAGATTCGTCTTTATAGGTTACTATATTAAAAACTAAATCTTCTAAATCTATATCACCAAAATTAAGTGTCCCTTGACTTAATTTTCTAAAATTAATAATAGAGGTATTTAACTCTGAAGCACTTATTAATGTGTCTTTTTTATAATCTTTAATTAGGATGCCTTTAATTTGCACGTCACCATTAAAATGCAATCCTATTTTTTCAATATTAATATTGGTTTTATATTCTTCATTTAACCAATTAGTTGACCACTTACCTAAACTTGTTTGCACAGCTGGAATAGACATCACTAATATAAATATGACGAAAAGCAACAGTAAAATTGCTATAAGTTTACCTACTATTTTTAGAAATTTTTTGATACGTTTTTTAAGCTTAAAATTTATTTATAATATCTTACTTTTGCTTTAAGTAAAACAAATGTAATTTAGTTGTTAAACAATACACCAAAATTAACAATTATTATGCCTAAAAATAACTAATGACTTCACAAAATATTTATATCCTCGGAATTGAAAGTTCTTGCGACGATACTGCAGCTTCTGTTATCCTTAACGGAAAGATCTTAAGTAACATTGTTGCAAGTCAAAAAATCCATGAAGAATATGGTGGTGTTGTCCCAGAATTAGCTTCTAGAGCACACCAGCAAAACATTGTTCCTGTGGTTGATCAAGCTTTAAAAAAAGCAGGCATCACTAAAGCACAACTTAGTGCTGTAGCGTTTACTAAAGGACCAGGATTAATGGGTAGTTTATTAGTTGGTACTTCGTTTGCAAAATCTTTAGCATATGGTTTAAACATACCGTTAATTGATGTCAACCATATGCAAGCTCATATTTTAGCGCATTTTATTGAAGAAGACGGTTTTAACAAACCTCCTTTTCCGTTTTTAGCAATGACTATTTCTGGTGGACACACACAAATAGTCAAAGTCAATCATTATTTTGATATGGATGTTATTGGAGAAACTATTGATGACGCTGTTGGAGAAGCCTTTGATAAAAGTGGTAAAATTTTAGGTTTAGGATATCCTGCTGGTCCACAAATAGATAAACTTGCTAAACTAGGTAACCCAAAGGCTTTTAAATTTACTAAACCAAGAGTAGATGGATTAAACTTTAGCTTTTCTGGTTTTAAAACTGCAGTTTTATATTTTATCCAAAAACAAGTCAAACTAAATCCTAATTTTATCACAGAAAATTTAAACGACATTTGTGCCTCAATACAATATACCATTATTGGTATATTAACAGACAAACTTAAATTAGCTGTAAAACAGACAGGTATTTCACACATAGCAATTGGTGGTGGTGTATCTGCAAACTCAGGAATTAGACAAGCTTTAAAAGATGGAGAAGCTAAACATGGTTGGACAACTTATGTTCCTAAATTTGAATTTACAACTGACAATGCTGCTATGATTGCTATTGTTGGTTACTTAAAATTTTTAGAAGGTGACTTTGCCGAGCAAAATGTAATGGCTAACTCTAGATTAAAAATTTAAATTACCGTGTTAAATCAGTACGAATTTTATCCTATAAAACTTTATTTTTTTGTTTTTTTGTCAAAACAAACATAATTCAAACATGAAAAACCTACTTAAGCTTGCCATTTGCCTACTAACCATTACAACTGTTGCGCAAAAATCATTAAAAAAAGAATTAGATACAATTGCAACCGTTGAGCAAGCTGAAAAGTTTTTAGAAACTAAAAAATCTCGAAAAAATAAAATTTTAGTTTTTAACGAAGCTAAACACAAAACCAAATTAGCAGCAAAACTTTTAAACAATAGCGTTGGAAGTACAGAAGTAGTTAAAACAGAGTTTAATACCACACATTATAAAATTGTAGATAAAACTAACGACAGACATTACAGAATTAGTTACATCTTTTTTGATGGAAATCAAGTTGAAGCTTCAAAAATTGTAAAATATAAAAACAACATTTTACAATCATATAAAGATGGTATAAGCTTTGACGACTTAGCAAAACGATACTCGATGGACAAAAACGCAAATCGTGGTGGTGATTCTGGTTGGTTAAAAGAAGGAAGTATGCCTGCTGAAGTTGAAGAACAAGCTTTTAATTTAGATAATAAACTTGGTACATTATATACAGTTAGAATTGCAGAACCAAATGCTTTTTATGTTATTTTAAAAACCGAACGCATTAAAAAGATAAAAGAAATTAAAGTTTTAAAAGTGATAGCTAAAGACTAAATGCAATTATTTTACAACCAAAATATTGAAGCAGATACCAAACAATTTACGTTTCCTAAGGACGAAAGCAGACATATTGTAAAAGTCTTGCGTAAACAAGTTGGAGATATCCTTAACATTACAAATGGTAAAGGATATTTATTTAAAGCTGAAATCACTATAAATGACCAAAAAAATTGTGTTGTAACTATTATTGAAACAACTTTACAACAACCGCTAGATTACACCTTACATTTAGCGGTTGCACCAACAAAAATGAATGACAGATACGAGTGGTTTCTTGAAAAAGCTACCGAAATTGGCATAACAAGCATTACACCTATTATTTGCGATCATAGCGAAAGAAAAATAATAAAGGCGGAACGTTTTGAAAAAATTATTCAGTCT
Source organism: Olleya sp. ITB9 (assembly GCF_001315805.1). NCBI lineage: Bacteria > Pseudomonadati > Bacteroidota > Flavobacteriia > Flavobacteriales > Flavobacteriaceae > Olleya > Olleya sp. ITB9. The sequence goes on along the minus strand of NZ_BCBW01000009.1, from coordinate 60,052 downwards.
GCTATGAAGCAATCTTTAAATTGCTACTACCCTATTTTAAATCCTGCAATGTCATTTAAAGAATATTGTAATCAAGACTTTTCTGGTAATTTATATATTGCTCATTGCGAAGAAACAGATAAAAAATCTTTAAAATCTCAAGTAAAGCCTAATACTGAAATTACAATCTTAATTGGACCCGAAGGCGATTTTTCTGTAAAAGAAATTAATACTGCTATCCAAAATAAATTTATTCCTGTAACTTTAGGACAAACACGACTACGTACAGAAACTGCTGCAATAGTTGCATGTCATAGTGTTGCATTTATAAACGAATAAAATTTATGAAATTAAGACTTACTATTCTCTTTACATTTTTCACACTTTTAATGTATGGTCAAGATTTAGCCATTCTTAAATACAAAGGTGGTGGTGATTGGTATAGTAATCCAACTGCTTTACCCAATTTAATACAATTTTGCAATAATAATATTAATACACAAATGACTGCTAAACCAGAAACTGTAGAAGCAGGAAGTATTGATATTTTTAGGTTTCCGCTGTTGCATATGACTGGACATGGAAATGTGTTATTTGATGATGACGAAGTAGATAATCTTAGAAATTATTTAAAAGCTGGAGGTTTCTTGCATATTGATGATAATTACGGAATGAAACCCTATGTTATTAAAGAATTGAAGAAAATTTTTCCTAATCAAGAATTAGAAGAATTACCCACAACTCACCCAATATTTAGTAGTGCTTTTATTTTTAAAGATGGACTACCAAAAATACACGAACATGATGGTAAAAGACCACAAGCTTTTGGACTTTATCATGAAACTAGATTGGTAATACTTTTTACTTTTGAAAGTGACTTAGGTGACGGTTGGGAAGATCAAGAAGTACATAACGACCCTGAAGACGTTAGATTAAAGGCTTTAAAAATGGGAGCAAATATTGTAAAATATGCTTTTGAAAACTAAGTGTTTATTTTAAACATTTAGATAACATTTGATAAAAATATCATGCAACATACACACTATACGTCTACTTTTACGCAAAAAAAACATCCTATTACAATAATTTGCGAAAACGTTACAAATGCACCAAATATTGGTAGTCTATTTAGAGCTTGTGATGCTTTTGGAATTGAAAAATTAATATTCTGCGGAAGTGATATTCCTTTAGGTCGAAAAATGACCAAAACATCACGTGCCACAGAAAAAGTTGTAAATTATCAGGTAGAAGAAACCATTCTACCAATTGTTAATAAACTTAAAAATGAAGGTTTTACAGTTATTTCTTTAGAGATTACTACAAATAGCCAAGCTTTAAACCAATACAAATTTAACACTTCAAAACCTATTGCTTTGATTATTGGAGATGAAAATTTTGGAGTTTCGGAAGAGATCTTAAAACTAAGTGATGCAACACTTCACATCAACATGTTTGGACAAAATAGTAGCATGAATGTCGTACAAGCAACCAGTATTTGCCTGTATGAAATTACCAAACAATTTTCAACTAAATAAAATTCAAAATTTTATATTTACAAGATGACAGCAAAAACAATATCAAACGGAATTTTAAGAGCAGTTGGAACATTATTGTCTGTTGCCATATTGGTATGGTTTATATACAAAATACAATCTGTAATTGTCTATTTAGTAATTGCAGGTATTATTGCATTACTTGGTAGACCTTTAGTTGTCTTTTTAAAATCACGTTTAAAGTTTTCTGATACTTTGGCAGTTGTTGTTTCAATGATTGTTTTTTTAGCTATAGTATTTGGACTAATAAGTTTGTTTATACCATTAATTATAGAACAAGGACAAAATTTAGCTTTACTTGATATTGAATTACTTCAAACAAATGTTGAAAACCTATATAAAGAAGCTATTAGTCATTTTGGTTTAAACTCTTCAGAAGTTGAAGAGTCTATAAAAGACTCAAAATTTATGTCTAATATTAATTTTGGTGTCATTCCTGAGTTTTTAAATTATGTTATTGCAGGCTTTGGTAGTTTTAGTATAGGCTTGTTTTCGGTGTTATTCATCTCTTTCTTTTTTCTAAAAGATAGCAAATTAATGAGTACAGGATTAATTACTGTACTGCCAAAAAAACATGAAAAACGCTTAAGAAAATCTTTCGTTACCATTCGTGATTTACTAACAAGATATTTTGGAGGATTACTATTACAATTATTAATATTATTTACTATTTATTCTATTGTACTATTAATTTTCGGAATTCAAAATGCAGTAATAATAGCAACACTATGTGCACTTTTAAACATCATACCATACATTGGACCAATAATTAGTGCTTTTTTGTTAATATTATTAAGCATGTCTAGTAATCTTGGACAAAATTTTAGTGAGGTAATACTTCCTAAAACTATATATGTTATGATTGGTTTTGTCATAGCACAATTAGTAGATAACTTTTTTAGCCAACCATTTATATTTTCAAAAAGTGTAAAATCTCATCCCTTAGAAATATTTTTAGTTATCATAATTGCTGGATTATTATTTGGTATTGTTGGTATGATAGTAGCAATCCCTTCCTACACTGCAATAAAAGTAATAGCTAAAGAATTTTTATCAGAATACCGAGTAGTAAATAAATTGACGGAAGGTCTAGATGATTAATTTTAATAAAGACATTTTAAAACCAAACATTCAAGAATTTATAAATCAAAATATAAATTCTGATGTCTCAGAATTAGCTTTAAAAGGAATTCCTTTTCCTGATAGTTTAAAAAAAGATATTATTACACAAATTGAAGCTAAACAAAAATGTAAAAAAAAGCTTCCTACTTGGTATAATAGCACCAACATTTACTTTCCTACAAAATTAAATATTGAACAAACCTCTTCTGAAGCAACTGCTAAATACAAATCAGAACTCATCTCTGGAGAACTTCTAATTGATTTAACTGGTGGTTTTGGTGTAGACAGTCTCTATTTTTCAAAACAAGTTAAAAAGGTTGTTCATTGCGATATAAACGCTGTTTTATCAGATATTGTTAGATACAATTCAAAAACATTAAAACTAAATAACATTGATTTCTATAATCAAGATGGTTTAGAAGTATTAAAACAAATAAATCAAAAATTTGACTGGGTTTATGTGGACCCTTCAAGACGCGATGATGATAAAGGCAAAGTGTTTTTATTAAAAGATTGTTTACCAAATATTCCAGATAATTTAGATCTTCTTTTTAAATACACTAATAATGTTATGATAAAAACATCTCCATTATTAGATATTTCTTTGGGAATAACACAACTTCAAAACGTTAAAACCATTCATTGCGTAGCTTTAAATAATGAAGTAAAAGAAATATTATGGATTTTAGAAAAAGATTTTATTGGCGAAATAGAAATCCAAACAGTCAACCTTGATAAAAACGACAAACAAAAATTTAATTTCATTTTAAATAATGAAGCTGAGCAAATACCAGATTATAGCCTTCCTCTAAATTATCTTTACGAGCCTAATGCAGCTATTTTAAAATCTGGAGCATTTAACACAATTGGAAGTCAATTAAACTTGAATAAACTACACAAACATTCACATTTATACACTAGTAAAGATTTAACAACATTTCCTGGTAGAAAATTTAAAATTGAACAAATTATACCATACAACAAAAAAGAATTCAATAAACAGCTTGGATTAAAGCAAGCTAATATCACAATTCGTAACTTTCCTGAATCCGTTTCACAAATAAGAAAAAAGCTTAAAATAAAAGATGGTGGGAAAAACTATTTGTTTTTCACCACCAATCTTGATAATTCTAAAATTATTATTCTTTGCTCTAAAATTTAATTTTAAAGACTATTTATCACTGGTGAATCTATTTTATTAATAGAATTAATAACAATTTCTACCTCAGAGCAATTACTCATATCTATAAAAACTTTATCATCAGAAACTCCTGTAGTATTACTAGTAACATTAAATACGGTTGCTCCTTCAGGAAAACTAACCCAAGTAGTAGAAGTATTTGGTGCTACATTAACTAATTCAATTAAATTATTATTTAAATCTATAATCTGAAATGTAAAAGCAACACTTCCATTGTTTGTAAGTTTAGACTGTGGATCTTGATTATCACAAGATTGATTATTTACAACCGAATAAGAATTGGTAGACTCTTCATTTGCTGTATCCTCTAAACTATCTACAGTACAACTAGAGACAAATAATATTAAACAAATTTTTACTGATAATCTTACTAAATATTTCATTTTACATTTAATTATTTAAACACTATTTAATGTGTCATATTTGGGGCTGCAAAAGTACTTTTAGAAGCAAGAAATAAAAGCCTAAAAATGAATTAATTAGTACAAATAGATAAACATCATAAAAAATCGGTTTAACTACTTAATTCAACTGAAAATAAGACAATAAAACACTATTAATCATAACATTAAAAACATCAGAAGCAAAAATTCGATATTATAAAAAGTGTTAAAAACAAAAAAGCCTCACTATTTCTAGTGAAGCTTTAAGTGAGCCCTTCAGGATTCGAACCTGAGACCGCCTCCTTAGAAGGGAGGTGCTCTATCCAGCTGAGCTAAGAGCCCGTAGTTTTATTGTTTCTACGAAAACAGTGTCGGGGTGGCAGGATTCGAACCTGCGGCCTCCACGTCCCAAACGTGGCGCGATAACCGGGCTACGCTACACCCCGAAATGGTTATCTATTATTCAAATTAAATTTGAAAATATTGCGGAGAGACAGGGATTCGAACCCTGGGTAAATGTTTCCACCTACGACGATTTAGCAAACCGCTCCTTTCGGCCACTCAGGCACCTCTCCGATTATGTAATGAACTATGCAATTAATTGCGGGTGCAAATTTATAATACTTTATTAAATTTCACAACCTTTTTTAAAGTTTTTTTTCAAAAATTATTCTGGATATTCAATTCTTAAATGGTAAATATTTGCAAGCTTGCGTTTTAGCACTTTTTTAATCGACTCAATTTCTTTAAAAGTTATATCTGCATTTAAAAATTGTCCACTATCTTTTTGCTTATTTATTATATTTTCAACAAAATTATCAATTTTACTTGATGTTGGATCTTTTAAACTTTTTGAAGCAGCTTCAACACTATCACACATCATTAAAATGGCTGTTTCTTTACTAAAAGGTTTTGGACCTGGATATGTAAAATCATTAATATCTACATTTTCATTGTTTGCTTTTTCTTTCATATAAAAATAATAAACTTGACTAGTACCATGGTGTGTCCTAATAAAATCTATAACTCTATCCGGTAAATTATATTTTTTAGCTATTTCTATACCGTTTAAAACGTGATTAATAATGATTTTAGCACTTTCTCTTGGCGTAAGTTCATCATGTCTATTAATACCTGACGATTGGTTTTCTGTGAAATATATGGGTGATTTCATTTTTCCAATATCATGATACAATGCACCAACCCTTACTAACATTGCATTTGCTTCAATTTCGTTTGCAGAAGCTTCAGCTAAATTGGCAACGTTAAGCGAATGGTGAAATGTACCAGGCGCTTTATTAGATAATTCTTTTAATAATTTTGAATTTGTGTCTGATAATTCCAATAATGAAACATCAGAGATTAAGCCGAATAATTTTTCGTAAACATAAATAATGGGTTGTACAAATAATGTAGCTAGTCCACATAGGATAAATAAACCAAAGGTTTCCCATTTTAGATTATCTACACTAGCTTCATGTATTACAAAAAATGCAAAATATGCAATAATATACACTAAGGTTATTTGTCCTACTGATATAAAAAGATTTGCCCTTTTATATAATTCTGAAACCGTTAAAATTGTAACTATACCTGCAATAATTTGTAAAAACATATACTCATAACTATTAGGTACTATTGACCCTAATAATAAAACGGTTATAACGTGTGTAAATAATCCCAAACGTGCATCAAAGAAGGCTTTTAGGACTAAAGGCAATATAGTAATTGGAACTAAATACACATACTCCGAATTGTAATTAACAATCAATGTTGTTAATAAAACCATTACAAATACGTTAAAAAATATAAAAGTCACTTTAGTATTATTTTTATAAACATCTTTACGATATTTTCTAATAAAAAGTAATAACATAAGTAAAGCTAATGAAACCAGTAATGTGTAAGCAAAAACAATCCAATTATAACTTGATTTACTCCAAACTTGACTTTCATACTCTTTAGATAATGATGTCAAAACTTGGAACTTTTCATCATTTACAACTTCACCTTTTGATATTATCAAAGTTCCTTTATCAACTACTCCCCTATTTTTAGAAATTTTATCTAAAGCCTCTTTTAAGACATTATCAGATAGTGCTTTGTTATATGTTAAATTTGTTTTTATAACGTCAAAGAAAAGTGCTGTAAGTTTATTTGAATAGGTTTCTAAACTAGTTCCTTTAAGTTGTTTCTCTATACTGTTTTTTAATGTTCCTAATTTTTGTAAATTCTTATATGTAGTGGTTTGTTTTTCAACATTATCAATTAAAATAACAGCTTTGTTAGAATTTTTTAAATCTAAATTTTCATTTAATATACCATATTTATAAAAAGTATTTAAAATTGAATTTGCTTTGCTTTTTAATCCTTTGTAATTGTTTAAAGAATCATTAAACGTTTTATTAAATCCTTCTTTAAAATCCTTTATAACTTCAGCTTCTATTCCTTTTTCTTTATTAAAAAAATGAGTAGTTTGATTTGTAATTAAAGTTTCTTCTTTTTTAACTTCATTAGTAGATTTTTGAATACCAAAATTAAAAGGTGCATATAAATTTTCTGTCTGCCAAGGCTTACCTTTTTCAAAGTTATATTTAAAACGACCACTCTTCGGGAAAAAAAAGACAATTAAAATAGTGGTCACTACAAATAATAATATCTTATAAAACTGTGAATGATTTTTATAGATAGCGTTAATATGATCTTTCATGCTTGTAATATGGTGTTTTTCAAATGTAATAAATTATAATAGTACATAAAGTTATAATATGAAGAATAGGCTGAAAATTTCTAAAAAAATTAGTAATTTCGTCCTTTAACAAATTTCATTAATTATGAGTAAAAAAGTCGTTATTGTCTCTGCAGCTAGAACACCAATTGGTAGTTTTCTAGGTGCTTTAAGTACTGTACCTGCTACTAAATTAGGTGCAATTGCTATAAAAGGAGCTTTAGATAAAATAAATTTAAAACCAGAATTAGTAGAAGAAGTATTAATGGGTAATGTAGTGCAAGCTGGTACAGGTCAAGCACCTGCAAGACAAGCTGCTATATACGCTGGAATACCAAATACTGTCCCATGTACTACTATTAATAAAGTTTGTGCTTCTGGTATGAAAACCGTTATGCAAGCTGCACAAAGTATTGCTTTAGGTGATGCAGATGTTATTGTTGCAGGTGGTATGGAAAACATGAGTATGATTCCTCATTATTTTCATGCAAGATCAGCAACCAAATTTGGACCAGCCACTTTAATTGATGGAATACAAAAAGACGGATTAGTTGATGCCTATGACCAAAATGCAATGGGTGTTTGTGCAGATGCTTGCGCAACTAAATATGAATTTACAAGAGAGGATCAAGATGCTTACGCAGTAAAAAGTTATACTAGATCTGCTGCTGCTTGGGACGCTGGAAAATTTGATAATGAAGTTGTACCTGTAGAAGTACCTCAAAGACGTGGAGAACCTATTATTGTTAGTAAAGATGAAGAATTTACTAATGTTAAAATGGAAAAAATACCTAATTTACGTCCGGCTTTTTCTAAAGACGGAACAGTAACTGCTGCAAATGCATCTACAATAAATGATGGTGCTGGAGCAATGGTATTAATGAGTGCAGAAAAAGCAGAGGAATTAGGTTTAAAACCTTTAGCTACAATAACAGGATATGCTGATGCTGCCCATGAACCAAAATGGTTTACAACTGCACCATCAAAAGCATTACCAAAAGCATTAAATAAAGCTGGAATATCAATTGATAATGTTGATTATTTTGAGTTTAATGAAGCTTTTTCTGTTGTTGGGTTAGCTAACATGAAAATATTAGGCCTTAACGACAGTAACGTTAATGTAAATGGTGGAGCTGTATCATTAGGTCATCCATTAGGATGTTCTGGTGTTAGAATACTAATTACATTATTAAATGTTTTAGAACAAAATAATGCAAAAACAGGAGCTGCAGCCATTTGTAATGGTGGTGGAGGTGCTTCAGCAGTAATTATAGAACGTCACTAAACCTTAATAATGCAATTCGGAATTTGTAATTTAAGTATTGTTCCTTTAAGACTTGAAACCTCTGATATAAGCGAATTAGTCTCGCAAGTATTATATGGAGACACCTTTAAAGTTTTAGAGCAACGCAAGCAATGGAGCAAAATAAGATTAGCTTTTGACAAATATGAAGGCTGGATTGATAATAAGCAATATCTTGAAATTACTGAAGAACAATACAAAGATCTAAATAATAATACTTTAAAGTTATCCACAGATTTAGTTGAATTTATACAAGATAATAAAGATCAATTAAACACTATAGTTTTAGGATCTTCTTTAAATGGTTTAGAATTATTAAAACATACTTTTGAAGGGGTTTTTGTTGAAAATGAATTACCTAAAAATGAATTAATTACTACCGCTTTTAAATATTTAAACACTCCATATCTTTGGGGAGGAAAAACTCCTTTTGGCATAGATTGCAGTGGATTTACACAAATGGTCTATAAATTAAATGGGTACAAGTTACTACGTGATGCCTCACAGCAAGCCACTCAGGGTGAAGCTTTAAGTTTTATAGAAGAAAGTGAACCTGGTGATTTAGCCTTCTTTGATAATAATGAAGGAAATATCACACACGTTGGCATTATCATGCAAGATAATTACATTATTCACGCACATGGTAAAGTACGAATTGACAGATTAGACCATACAGGTATTTACAACGTTGATAAGCGACTACACACACATAAACTTAGAGTCATTAAAAAGATTATATAATAAAAAAGCTCATTTAAATGAAGGCTTTTCTTATGAGAAATCGATTAATTTCCTAATCTCTTAAAGCTTTTGCTTTTGCATCTTCTCCAATAGCACTATAAATACTTGCTAATGTTGATTTAACATCAGGGTTTTCAGGATTAATTGCTAATACTTTTTCTAAGTAAGGAATTGCTTCTTTATATAAATTAGTACGCTTGTCTTTTAGCTCGTCATATTTTCTATTGTCAGCAGCAGATGTACCTAAACCGTTCATTTGATCTATAATAGACTGCTCTTCACTTAATACTAAAGCTGCTAAATTAGTTAGTGTGTTAGTGTTTTCTGGGTTTAACTTCAAAGATTTAAGGTAATATTCTTTAGCTTTTACTTTATCTCCAGAATCATTAGATAATACAGCTAAGTTATAAAGTAAATCAGCATTGTTTGGATCTCTTTGTAAAGCTAAACTAATTAACTCTTGGTACTTTTCAGTGTTACCTAATTTATATTGTAAGTTAGCTTCCGTAACTATTAAATTAGAATCTTCTGGATTAGCTTCTCTAGCTTTTTTCATTGCAGCTAAAGCTTTATCATCTTCACCTTTACCAGCATAAATCAAAGCTATATTTTTAGTAATTTCTCCAGATTTAGACTCGGTTGTTCTTTCACCAGGGCTAATATGAGTACCTATTCTTACATAGTTATCTCTAGTTGATTTATTAAAAATTTCTTCTTGACCACTAGCTTTATTAATTGCAAAATACTGTGTTTCAACGCCTGTATAACCCAAATCATTTAACTTTAAATAATATTTTAAAGCGCCATCCATATCTTGGTCATTTAAAGCACTAGAAGCTGCATAGTATAAATAGCTTTCTTCAGTTTTATTTACATTATACAAATTCTCAAAAGCTAAAGCAGCTTTTCCATACTGTTTACCTGTATAAAAGTCGTTTGCTTTAGTTATTAGATCATTTTCTATTACACGTTTGAAATCTTCAACCAATGGTGTTTCATTTTCATCAAAATACTCTAAATACTTAGAAACTTTCTCTAAATCAGTGGTTGTGTTAGCTCCATTGGCAAAATATGCTTTTGCTGCAGCTAAGTTATATTTGTTTTTTAACTTACTGTCCATAGCACCTTCCATAGACTCTAGCTGACCTACTAATGCTTTAGCTTCAGCATAATTATTGTTTTTTACAGCTTTTTCTAAAGCCTTAATTTCCTTTTTCTGTCCAAAAGAAAATACAGTTACAAGTAATGCTACAGCAAGTATTAATTGTTTTTTCATTGTTTACTTTTTTTAATATAATTTGTTAAGGTTATTCTTCTTCAGAATTATCAATAGTCGTGCCATCTTCTAAATTGGCAGTGTTTTCAAGGTCATCTGACGGATTTTCTATATCCTCATCTTCATCTTTCATCACTTTTGCAACAGCTGCAATAGAATCTTTACCCTTTAAGTTAATCAATTTAACTCCTTGTGTAGCTCTTCCCATTGTACGTAAGCTTTCAACAGCCATACGTATTGCAATTCCTGATTTATTAATAATCATAAGGTCATCAGTGTCTGTTACTGTTTTAATAGATACTAACCCTCCTGTTTTTTCAGATATTGAAATGGTTTTAACACCTTTTCCTCCTCTGTTAGTAATTCTGTATACTGCCTCACCATCTTCTGGATCATCAATATACGTACGTTTACCATACCCATTTTCAGAAACTACTAAAACAGTTTCTTCTTGTGGATTTTCTACTATTACCATTCCGATAGCTTCATCTTCAGCGTGTGCTAAAGTAATACCTCTAACACCTGAAGCATTTCTACCCATTGGTCTAGTTTTAGCTTCCTCAAACCTGATAGCCTTACCAGATTTAAGGGCTATCATAATCTGACTATTACCAGTCGTTAATTTAGCTTCTAGTAATTCGTCATCCTCTTTAATAGTGATGGCGTTAATACCATTAGTTCTTGGTCTAGAATATTGTTCTAAGGCAGTCTTTTTAACTTGACCTTTTTTAGTTGCCATTATGACATAATGACTATTAATATACTCTTCATCTTTTAAATCTTGAGTACATATAAATGCCATTACTTTGTCATCTTGCTCAATGTTTATAAGATTTTGAATTGCTCTACCTTTTGACGTTTTACTTCCTTCTGGAATTTCATAAACACGCATCCAGAAACATTTTCCTTTTTGAGTAAAGAACAACATATATTGGTGATTGGTTCCAACAAATAAATGTTCTAAGAAATCTTCATTTCTAGTTGTAGATGCTTTTTGCCCTACTCCTCCTCTATTTTGTGTTTTATATTCTGTTAAAGAAGTACGTTTAATATATCCAGCATGAGAGATGGTAATAACAACTTGCTCATCAGGAATCATATCTTCAATACTTAAATCTCCTCCTGCATATTCAATTGTAGATCTACGCTCATCACCATACTTATCTTTTACAACAAGTAACTCGTCCTTAATGATTTGCATTCTGCGTTCCTTTTTATCAAGGATATCTTTAAGGTCTTCAATAGTTTTCATGATTTCTTCATACTCACTACGTAATTTGTCTTGCTCTAGTCCTGTTAATTGACGTAGACGCATTTCGACAATTGCTTTAGCTTGTATTTCAGATAACTTGAAACGCTCTATTAATTTAGTACGAGCTTCATCTGCATTAGAAGACGCTCTAATAAGCGCAATTACTTCATCTATATTATCTGATGCAATAATTAATCCTTCTAAGATATGTGCTCTCTCTTCAGCCTTTCTTAATTCATATTTAGTACGTCTTACTACAACATCATGTCTGTGTTCAACAAAATAATGAATTAGCTCTTTTACATTAAGTAATTGTGGCTTACCATTAACTAATGCAATATTATTAACACTAAAAGAAGATTGTAAAGCTGTGTATTTGTACAACTTATTTAGTACAATATTTGGTATTGCATCGCGTTTTAAAACGTAAACAATACGCATACCATTTCTATCTGACTCATCACGAATAGTAGAAATCCCTTCTAACTTTTTGTCATTAATTAAGTCTGCAGTCTTTTTAATCATGTCTGCTTTATTGACTTGATAAGGAATCTCATCTACAATAATACATTCACGACCTTGAACTTCTTCAATGTTAGCTTTGGCACGCATAACAATACGTCCTCTACCAGTATGAAATGCTTCTTTGACACCATCATAACCATATATAGTTCCTCCTGTCGGAAAATCTGGAGCTTTAATATGTGTTATAATTTCGTCTATTTCGATATCAGGATTATCAATATAAGCTATTGTACCATCTACAACTTCTGATAAGTTATGTGGTGGCATATTAGTAGCCATACCTACAGCAATACCTGAGGCTCCATTAATTAATAAACCAGGAATACGTGTTGGTAAAACGGTAGGTTCTTCTAACGTATCATCAAAGTTTAATTTATGATCTACAGTTTCTTTATCAATATCTGCCAACATGTCTTCAGATATCTTACGCATACGTGCTTCTGTATAACGCATTGCTGCAGGACTATCTCCATCAACAGATCCAAAGTTACCTTGACCATCTACTAACATGTAGCGTAAACTCCATTCTTGAGCCATACGTACCATAGTGTCATATACTGAGGTATCACCATGTGGGTGATACTTACCTAAAACCTCTCCAACTATTCTTGCAGACTTTTTGTGCGCAGAACTGGCTCTAACACCTAATTCATGCATTCCATATAATACACGTCTGTGTACTGGTTTTAAACCATCTCTTACGTCTGGTAATGCACGTGACACAATGACTGACATTGAATAATCAATGTAAGCCGATTTCATTTCGTCTTCAATGTTAATTGGAATGAGTTTTTCTCCTTCTGCCATATATATTTTTAATTAATATTATTCATTATTTCAAAACACGCTAATATAAAACTTTCATTAGTAATGATAAGTGTTTTAAGTCTCTTTTTTAACGTTTTTATTAACAATTTAAATATCTATTTTAATTAATAAGATAATTGTGGTTTATTTTTAAATTATACGTACTTTCAATCTTCAAACAATTAACATATTATTTAAGGTATAGTTTTTGCCATTACTAATTATGTTTACTATTTTTAAAGCTGAAAGGAACAAATATATGGATGACAATTTTTCACCAAGAGTTAAAGATGTTATTGCTTATAGCAAAGAGGAAGCATTACGCTTAGGACATGACTTTATAGGCACAGAACACTTAATGCTTGGTTTATTAAGAGACGGAAACGGAAAAGCTATTAATATTTTAAACTCGTTAGATATTGATTTAAATCACTTAAGACGAAAAGTAGAAATATTAAGTCCTGCAAATCCTAATACCACAATAACTTCTAACGAAAAGAAAAACTTACACTTAACACGTCAGGCAGAACGTGCGTTAAAAACAACTTTTCTGGAAGCAAAACTGTTTCAAAGTACATCAATTAATACTGCACATTTATTATTATGTATTTTAAGAAACGAAAACGACCCTACAACCAAGCTTTTAAATAGGCTAAAAGTAGATTATGATAACGTTAAAGAACAATTTAAGTCAATGATAACAAACGACGATAACTTTGAAGATATTACTGGAGCTCCAAAAGCCGAGTCTTTTCAAGACGACTCTCCTTCTGAAGATTCTGGTTCTAAAGACATATTTAACACTCCAGGCGCTAAAGGCAACAAGAAATCTAAAACACCTGTTTTAGATAATTTTGGACGAGACCTTACAGCAATGGCTGAAGAAGGTAAATTAGACCCTGTAGTAGGACGAGAAAAAGAAATTGAGCGTGTCTCTCAAATACTTTCTAGACGTAAAAAGAACAACCCTTTACTTATTGGTGAACCTGGTGTTGGTAAATCTGCAATTGCAGAAGGATTAGCTAACAGGATTGTTAAACGTAAAGTCTCACGTATTTTATTTAATAAACGTGTCGTTACTTTAGATTTAGCTAGTCTTGTTGCAGGAACCAAATACAGAGGACAGTTTGAAGAACGCATGAAAGCTGTAATGAATGAACTTGAAAAAAATGATGATGTCATTTTATTTATAGACGAAATTCATACTATTGTTGGAGCTGGTGGAGCAACCGGAAGCCTTGATGCTTCCAACATGTTTAAGCCTGCTTTAGCTAGAGGCGAAATACAATGTATTGGTGCTACAACCCTTGATGAGTATAGACAATACATCGAAAAAGATGGTGCTTTAGAGCGTCGTTTCCAGAAAGTTATAGTAGAGCCTACAACTGTAGAAGAAACTATTGAAATACTAAACAATATTAAAGGTAAATATGAAGAGCATCATAATGTAGAATATACAGATGAAGCAATTGAAGCTTGTGTTAAATTAACTAACCGTTATATGACTGAGCGCTTTTTACCAGACAAAGCTATTGATGCTTTAGACGAAGCTGGATCACGTGTACACATTACTAATATTGACGTACCAAAACAGATTATTGAATTAGAGAAAAAACTTGAAGAAGTTAGAGAAACTAAAAATTCGGTAGTTAAAAAACAAAAATACGAAGAAGCTGCAAGACTACGTGATGACGAAAAACGTCTTGAAAAAGAATTAGCAGTTGCTCAAGAAAAATGGGAAGAAGACACCAAACAACATAAAGAAACTGTTACAGAAGACAATGTTGCTGACGTTATATCTATGATGACAGGTGTACCTGTTAACCGTATTGCACAAACCGAAAGTAATAAGTTGGCTCAATTACCTGAATTAATTAAAGGTAAAGTTATAGGTCAAGATGAAGCTGTTGCTAAGGTTGTTAAAGCCATTCAGCGTAATCGTGCTGGACTTAAAGATCCAAACAAACCAATTGGTTCGTTTATCTTTTTAGGACAAACAGGTGTTGGTAAAACCCAATTAGCTAAAGTGTTATCAAAACAATTATTTGATAGTGAAGAAGCTATGGTTAGAATAGACATGAGTGAATACATGGAAAAATTTGCTATATCTAGATTAATTGGTGCACCTCCAGGATACGTAGGTTATGAAGAAGGTGGACAATTAACAGAAAAAGTTAGACGTAAGCCTTATGCTGTTATTCTTTTAGATGAAATAGAAAAAGCGCATCCTGATGTTTTCAACATGTTATTACAAGTATTGGATGATGGCTATTTAACAGATAGTTTAGGTCGTAAAATAGATTTTAGAAACACCATTATTATAATGACTTCTAACATTGGAGCTAGAAAACTTAAAGATTTTGGAACAGGAATTGGTTTTGGTACTGCCTCTCAAAAATCTCAAGAAGACGCAAATGCAAGAAGTGTTATTGAAAATGCTCTTAAAAAATCATTCGCACCAGAATTTTTAAACCGTATTGATGATGTTATTGTATTTAATGCACTTGAAAAAGAAGACATTAATAAAATTATTGATATAGAATTAGAAAAACTATTAAAAAGAATTGATGGTTTAGGTTACACATTAACCTTAACAGATCCAGCAAAGGATTACATCGCTGAAAAAGGTTTTGATAAACAATATGGAGCACGTCCATTAAAACGTGCAATCCAAAAGTATATTGAAGATGCTTTAGCTGAAGAAATAATTACTGCCAAACTACAAGAAGGTGATAAAATAATTATGGATTTAGATAGTAATACTGAAGAAATTACTATTGATATTGAAAAAGCTGAAAAATCTACTGAATCATAATTTATATCTAATAAATTTCAAAGCCCATAACTAATATTATGGGCTTTTTTTATCAGACAGCTATCTAAACAATTAATAATCAAATTATTAAAACATCCTTTGTATGATATAAATAAAAAATACATAATGATTGCTTAAACAATAGATAATTTAAGTGTGGAAAATTAATTTTATAAAATTAGAAGATGCTATTATTTGGAGCAAAAACAAATTGAAATCATTAAAATTAGATTAAATAATTAAATAATTCGTATTAAAACGATTAAAGACACCTTTGAATTGTCAATTTAAAAATTTGACTTTGAAACAGTTAGCTGATATTTTCACAACAAAAACTATTATAGTAATTACCTTTTTAAGTATATTTGCATCTTCAAAAAAAACACGTATATTATATAAGTTGTTTTTAAACTAAAAATTTTAATGTATACAAAAACTAAATTATCATTCTGTACTCTTTTAGTTTCTGATAATGTTATTATTTCAGAAATTAATGAAGGTGTACACATGAATAAAAAACATGCTATCCAAATCATAAAGTTTGTTTTAGATGTTTTTGGAGATAGACCTCATGTTTATATTTCTAATCGCATCCATTCATACTCAGTAGACACGATAGTATACTCTGATGTTTCTAAAGTTAAAAGCTTAGTTGGTTTTGCTGTAGTGTCTAATACATTAGCTGCTAGAAATGCAGAAATTGAAAGATTATTTTTAAACAAACCTTTTGAAATTTTCTCAAAACTAGAAGAGGCTACGACTTGGGCAAACCAAATTCTAAAAAATCAAATTAAACTAAAATAATTCGCTTGAATCAATTCCAATAGTTTGAATAAATTCTATAGACGCTTGTATGTCATCATGCAAAACTTCGTCTTCTTTTATAAAAGGCACTACCACTCTATAGTTTAACAAAAATTGTTCAATAAACTCACTAGACTTTAAAGGTGCTCTAAAGGCCAAAGCTTGAGACGCATTAAATAATTCTATAGCCAAAACACGCTCTACATTATTAATTAAAGTATAAGCTTGCGTTGCTGCATTGGCTCCCATACTAACATGATCTTCCTGCCCATTACTAGAAACAATTGAATCTACAGATGCTGGAGTTGCCAATTGTTTATTAGCACTAACTATACTGGCTGCCGTGTACTGCGGAATCATAAAACCAGAATTTAAACCTGGATTATCAACCAAAAATGCTGGCAAACCCCTAAGTCCTGAAACTAACTGAAACACTCTTCTTTCAGAAATATTACCTAATTCTGCCATAGCAATTTTCAAATAATCCAAAGCTAAAGCTAAAGGTTGACCGTGAAAATTTCCTCCAGATATGATTTCATCTTCAGAAGCAAAAATATTAGGATTATCAGTAACCGAATTAATTTCGGTTGTAAACGTTTTTTCTACAAATGCTAAAGTATCCTTAGTTGCTCCATGTACTTGTGGTATACATCTAAAACTATAAGGGTCTTGTACATGTTGTTTTTGCTGAGTAATTATTTGACTACCTTCTAAAAAATCATTAACCCGTTGAGCTGTTTTTAGTTGTCCATTGTGAGGTCTAACCATGTGAATTAAAGCATTAAAAGGCTCAATTCTACCATCAAAAGCTTCAATAGACACACTACCAATTAAATCTGCTAAATATGATAATTTATAAGCTTTTAACAATAAAGTTGTACCATAAGCAGTCATAAATTGTGTTCCGTTTAATAAAGCCAAACCCTCTTTAGACTGTAAGGTTATTGGCTGCCAATTGTATTGTTTTAAAACTACTTCTGCTTCTACAATGTTTCCGTTATACTGTACCTTCCCTTTACCAATTAAAGGTAAAGACAAATGCGCCAAAGGAGCCAAATCTCCTGATGCACCTAATGAGCCTTGAGTATAAACCAATGGTAAAATATTGTTATTATAAAAAGCTATTAAGCGTTGTACAGTTTGTAATTGTACTCCAGAATGTCCATAACTAAGCGATTGTATTTTTAATAACAACATTAGTTTTACAACAGATTCTGGCACTAAATCTCCTGTACCACATGCATGAGACATCACTAAATTTTCTTGTAACTTAGTTAAATTTTCGTTATTAATTTTTACATTATATAACGATCCAAAACCAGTATTAATTCCATAAATTGGTCGTGTTTCTGACTTTAGCTTTTCATTTAAATAAGCTCTACATTCTTTTATTTTATTTATTGATTCTTCAGATAATTCTAAAGTTTTTTGTTCTAAAATAATAGCTTGTATGGTAGCTAAATCTAATGGCTTAGAAGAAATAATATGCGATGTAATCATGTGTTAGTTTTGTCTATTCAAAAGTCATCATTACTATAATAATATGCAAGTAATTGTTAATAATTAAAAAAAAACTTTACTTACATAATTATTCTATATATTTTTGGGTTTAAACTAAAAATATTACAATGAAAAAACTATTAGTTTGCGTAGCAGCTTTATCTATTGTTGCTTGCAAAAAAGAAGCACCTAAAGATTATGCTACTTTATCTGGTAAGGTAGAAAACAAAAACAGTGATTCTTTATTTATATACCAAGGAAGAGACTTTAAAAAAACCATTAGAGTTAATGAAGACGGAACATTTAGTGACACACTAAAAGTAAAAGCTGGTGTTTATGGCGTTTATGACGGTAAAGACCAAACTAATGTATTTCTTAAAAATGATGCTGATATTACAATGAATCTTAATGGAGAAAACGTACGCGAAAGTGTTAGTTTTTCTGGTAAAGGATCTGAAAGCTCTGTATTTTTAGTTGAAAAATTTAAATTTGAAGAAGATTTAATCGATATTGAAGTATTAAAAAATCTTAACGAAAAAGGTTTAGACACTAAAATGACTAGTGTTAAAGATGAAATGTTTGCTTTTTATGACAAAAATAAAGCTGTAGATTCAACGCTTATTGCACAAGCTAAAGCACAAACCGAGCCAATGCTTAAAAGCTTAAAGGCTTATGTTTTAGGAGGAATTAACCTTAAAAAACAATTACCCGCAGGAACACCATCTCCTACTTTTGAAAATTATGAAAATTATGAAGGTGGAACAACATCATTATCTGATTTAAAAGGTAAATATGTTTATATAGATGTTTGGGCTACATGGTGTGGACCTTGTATAGGTGAAATACCAGCTTTACAAAAACTTGAAAAAGAGTATGAAGGTAAAAACATAGCTTTTGTAAGTATTTCTACAGATAATGGTAGAGGTTACAGAGCAGCAAGTAAAGAAGAATCTTTTGAACTTTCTAAAGAAGGATGGAGAAAAATGATTGCTGAGAAAAACATGAGCGGAATTCAGTTGTTTGCTGATAACGCATTTCAATCTGATTTTGTAACTGGTTATAAAATTAACTCTATTCCAAGATTTATTTTAATTGGACCTGAAGGAAACATTGTTAATCCTGATGCACCAAGACCATCATACTCTAAAATAAACGAGTATTTAAGTTCTTTTGGAATCTAAAAAATCAAATTTATATTCATAAAAAAAGCGAACTTTTCAGTTCGCTTTTTTTACACCTTAGTTATTCTTATTTCTTATCATCATCAGCTTCATCTTCAATTTTAGGCTGTTCTGGTTGCTTAAATAAATCTAGATAAGCCAACGGAATTCCTTCAATTATATGACTAGCTATAAAACTTTGATAGCCTAAATTTTCAATTAAAACATCTGCAGATTTTCCATGTAAATACACACCAAAAATTGTAGCAGCTAAAGCATCATAACCTTGTGCTATTAAACCTGTGATTATACCAGTTAAAACATCTCCTGTTCCTGCTGTTGCTAAACCAGGATTTCCTGTTGTATTCACATAAAACTTATCTCCAAAAACGGTTATTGTGTTTGCGCCTTTAATAACAACAATACATTTATATTGTTTAGAAAATGCTTTTGTTTTTTCTAATTTATCAAAATCATCTTCCCATTGACCTATCAAACGTTCCAGTTCTTTTGGATGTGGAGTTAAAACAGTGTTTTCTGGCAATAATTTTAATAATGATTTCTTTTTTGATAAAATATTAAGTCCATCTGCATCAATAACTAACGCTGTTTTATTAGTCTTTAAAAACGCTTCAAAAGCAGTAATGGTTTGCTTATCTGTACCTACACCTACTCCAAATGCGATAACGTTTGGTGAAATATTAAAATCTATAGAGGTGATTTTTTCTTCGTCTTTATCTGTAATTACCATTGCTTCAGGAAAACCAATTTGTAAAGGCAAATAACCACATTTTGGTGTGTAAGCAGTAACTTTTCCTGCTCCTATAGTCAATGCTCCTCGACTAGCTAAAGTTACAGCTCCAATTTTACCATAACTTCCTCCTATAATTAATGCGTGTCCAAAGGTCCCTTTATGACTGTATTTTTGACGTGGTTGATAAATTGGCAAGACTTCATTTTTACCAATTAGTTCAGCTTCTGTTGGTGTTGTGTATAAATATTCCGGATCAATACCAATATCTAAAACTTCCCATTGTACAGTATATTTAGCTGTTTCTGGTAAAAAGAAAGCTAATTTTGGCGTTTGAAAACTTAATGTATATCCTGCATTAACAACACTTTCTGGATCTTTTGGCGCTTTGTCTGTTGCCAAACCAGAAGGTATATCTATTGATAATACAAAGGCTTTTGTAGATCTAAAAAAATTAAAAAATTGTTTAATCCATCCATCAACAGGTCTGTTTAAACCAATACCAAAAATAGCATCTACTATAATATCCTTTTCGTTAATAGCTGGTAACTCACTAGCATCATTTAATAATACAGGCCAATCTTTAGTTGTATTTTTAATACGCTCGTAATTATTTAAAAAATCTTTAGATCGTGTTGTACTATGGTTTACAATATAAGTTTTAACATTGTATCCATGGGTAATTAAGTGCCTAGCTACAACCAAACCGTCTCCTCCATTATTACCAATTCCGCAAAACACATGAATGGGTACTTGAGCACCTTGCAAACGCATATGTAGCCAATTAAATATTTGTGTACCTGCACGCTCCATTAAATCTATAGAAGTAATTCCTTGTTTTTTAGAGGTTAATGCGTCTCCTTCATAAATTTGTGCTTTCGAAAATATTTTCATTTTAATAATTTATTGGCTATTAATTGACAATGTCGTAAAAATCGACCTTTTGTTTTTTTGATAACAGTAAAAGTAATACATTTGATAGGTATAGACGCATAAAATGAAAAAAAGACAAACCATTTTCACATCATTTTTTATTATTACCCTTTTGGGTTAAGCTATATATATTCCTTCCGTTTAGGTAGTTTTTAACAACTACAAGTCACAACTAAAAATATTACAATGAAAGTATTAAAATTTGGAGGAACCTCTGTAGGTTCGGCTCAGAACATTAAAAAAGTTATAGATATACTACAAAAGGAATCTTTGTCTAATCCTCTAGTCTGTGTGGTTTCAGCTGTTGGTGGTATTACTGATAAGCTATTAGAAGCTGGTGCTTTAGCCAAAAAAAAAGACAAAAAATATAAAACTGTTTTTGATAAAATAAAAACAATTCATTACAAAGTTATAGAAGAATTAACACCAGGCTCAACGATTATAAAAAAGGAAGTTGACACAAGGTTTGAGGATTTAGAACAACTTTTAAACGGAATTTTTTTAATTAACGAATTATCTCCAAAAACCTCTGATAAACTTGTAAGTTTTGGTGAGTTACTATCGTCTTTTATCATAGCAAAAACCATGGAAAACATGGGTTTAAATACTATTTTAAAAAATAGTCAAGAATTAATTGTGACTAACTCAAACTTTACAAAAGCAGAAGTTATTTATGATGTGACTAATAAAAACATTATTGATTATTTTAATCAGGCAACGCAACAAGTTACCATTTTACCTGGATTTGTATCTAAATCTCAGTTAGGAGAAATCACAACTTTAGGTCGTGGTGGATCAGATTTTACTGCTGCAATTATTGCTGCTGCCTTGAAAGTTGAACAATTAGAAATCTGGACAGATGTTAGTGGTATGTACACAACAAATCCAAAATTGGTTAAACAAGCGTACCCAATTAACAACTTGTCTTATCAAGAAGCTATGGAGCTGTCTCACTTTGGAGCTAAAGTATTGTATCCTCCAACAGTACAGCCTGTTTTAAATTTAGCTATCCCAATACATATAAAAAACACATTACATCCAGAAGCTAACGGAACTGTAATTTCTAATCAAAATAATGGTAGTGATCTTACTGTAAAAGGAATTAGTCATATAGACAAAGTTGCACTTTTTACTTTAGAAGGAAGCGGAATGGTTGGTATACCAGGTTTTTCTAAACGCTTATTTGAAACTTTAGCTAGTGAAAAAATAAACATCATATTTATCACACAAGCCTCATCAGAGCACTCCATCTGTTTTGGTATTGATGAAGGTAATGCAGAAACTGCAGAATTTGCAATTAACAATACCTTTGAAAACGAAATTTCATTACACAAAATTAACCCTATTATAGTTGAAAAAGGCTTATCTATAATTGCCTTAATTGGTGATAATATGAAAAGTCATCAAGGCATTAGTGGTAAGTTATTTAGCACTTTAGGAAAAAACAATATTAATGTAAGAGCTATTGCTCAAGGAGCTTCAGAAAAAAATATTTCTGCAGTAATTAACAATAACGATGTCAGTAAAGCTTTAAACAGCTTGCATGAGCGCTTTTTTGAAGTAAACACAAAACAACTTAACGTGTTTATAACAGGAATTGGTAATGTTGGAGAAAAACTAATAGACCAAATCCATCAACAACACAACTTTTTAAAGAAAAACCTAAAATTAGACGTCAAAATTGTTGGAATGGCTAATTCCCGAAAAATGATATTCAATCCTAAAGGTATTGATTTAAATAATTGGGCTTCTCAATTTCATCATGCTGATAAATCTAGTATAGAAGGCTTTTATCAAAAAGTTATCGAGCTAAATTTAAGAAACAGCATTTTTGTTGACGTCACTGCAGACAAAGATGTTGCTGCTGTCTATGAAAATTATTTAAAACAAAGTGTTGCTGTTGTAGCATGCAACAAAATTGCATGTTCAGACAAATATGCCAATTACAAAAATTTACAAGATTTATCATTAAAATATAACGCCTCATTTTTATACGAAACTAATGTTGGTGCAGGTCTACCAATTATCAACACTCTTAATAATCTTGTCGCTTCTGGAGACAAAGTTATAAGTATTCAAGCAGTTTTATCAGGAAGTTTAAATTTTGTGTTTAATAATTTTAGTGATAAAAAGAATTTTCATGATACTGTAAAACAAGCTCAATTTGAAGGCTATACAGAACCTGATCCTCGAATTGATTTAAGCGGAATTGATGTGGCTAGAAAAATTTTAATTTTAGCTAGAGAAAATGGAATTCCTATGGAAATTGAAGATATTGTTAACGACTCATTTTTAACTAAATCTAATTTAGAAAGTACTTCAGTTGATAATTTTTACGACACATTAATTGAAGAAGAACCACATTTTCAAAAACTATACGCAGATGCAAAAGCTAATAATTGCCAATTAAAATATGTAGCCGAATATAAAAATGGTAAAGCCAAAGTAGGCTTACAACAAATACCAGAAGGACATCCATTTTATAATTTAGAAGGAAAAGATAATATTGTAATGTTTTATACACAACGTTATCCTGAACAGCCATTAATTGTTAAAGGTGCTGGAGCTGGAGCAGATGTAACTGCCTCAGGACTATTTGCTGACATAATTAGAATAGCAAATAAATAAACCCTTTAATATATTTTAAAATAATTATCGCATTAGCGAAAATGACAAAATATAGTTTTAAATGAACGAAATTAAAATATTCTCACCAGCAACGGTAGCCAATGTTTCGTGTGGATTTGATGTGTTAGGTTTTTGCCTAGATACCATTGGTGATGAAATGGTAATAAGAAAGACTAATGAAAAAGGGATAAAAATCACCAAAATAGTTGGTGCAGATCTTCCTTTTGAAACCGATAAAAATGTAGCAAGTGTTTCGGCTTTAGCCTTATATAATGATGCTAAACCTGATTGTGGTTTTGAAATTGAAATTTATAAAAACATAAAACCAGGAAGCGGAATTGGAAGTAGTTCTGCAAGTGCTGCAGGAAGTGTTTTTGCTATAAACCATTTATTAGGCAACCCTTACAACGCTACACAATTAACAGGTTTTGCAATGAAAGGCGAAGCAGTAGCTAGTGGTTGTGAACATGCAGACAACATTGCTCCTGCACTTTTTGGTGGTTTTACTTTGGTAAAAAGCACATCGCCTTTACAAGTATTGCAATTGCCAACACCTAAGGATTTGTACGTTACAATAATACATCCACAAATTGAAGTTAAAACCTCTGAAGCTCGTGCTATTTTACCACAAGACATTCCGTTACAAAATGCCATTACACAATGGTCAAATGTTGGAAGCTTGGTACACGCATTACACACCAATGATTATAATTTAATTAGCCTGTCTTTAAA
Source organism: Olleya sp. ITB9 (assembly GCF_001315805.1). Taxonomy (NCBI): domain Bacteria; kingdom Pseudomonadati; phylum Bacteroidota; class Flavobacteriia; order Flavobacteriales; family Flavobacteriaceae; genus Olleya; species Olleya sp. ITB9. The sequence goes on along the minus strand of NZ_BCBW01000009.1, from coordinate 35,859 downwards.
TGATGTGGTTGTTGAGCCTTATAGAAGCCAATTAATCCCTCATTTTGATTTGGTTAAAACCGAAGTCTTAAAAGCAGGTGCTTTAGGTGCTGGAATTTCGGGTTCTGGACCTTCAATATTTGCACTATCAAAAAGTAAAACTACTGCTGAAACTGTTGCAAAAGCAATGACACAAGTGTTTACCAATACAACTATTGCATTTAATACTTATGTGTCCAAAATTAATACTCAAGGGATGAAAATTATTAGTTAAAACCTAACTATTAATTTAAGAAATACAAACTAACTAAACATCACAAAAAATGAAATATTATAGTCTTAATAAAAAAGCACCTAACACAACGTTTAAGGATGCTGTAATAAAAGGATTGGCTCCAGATAAAGGTTTATATTTTCCTAAAAATATTACACCATTACCTGCTTCATTTTTTGAAAATATTGATGCTTTAAGTTATAATGAAATTGCTTTTGAAGCCTTGCAACAATTTGTTTCACCAGATATTCCAAAACACGTTTTAAAAACTATTATTGCAGAAACTTTGACTTTTGATTTTCCTGTTATACAACTCAACGATAATATTTCTACCTTAGAATTGTTTCATGGTCCAACTATGGCTTTTAAAGACGTTGGAGCACGTTTTATGGCACGTTGTTTAGGCTATTTTAACCAAGATAACACCAATGAAGTTACTGTTTTAGTAGCCACTTCTGGTGATACAGGAGGAGCTGTTGCTAATGGGTTTTTAGGTGTAAAAGGTGTAAATGTTGTAATATTATATCCTTCAGGAAAAGTTAGTGATATACAAGAAAAACAATTAACTACATTAGGTCAAAACATAAAAGCTTTAGAAGTAGATGGTGTTTTTGACGATTGTCAAGATATGGTCAAACGTGCTTTTTTAGACACAGATTTGACTAGTAAAATGCAACTAACCTCTGCCAACTCTATTAACGTTGCGCGTTGGTTACCACAACTACTCTATTTTATGTTTGCTTACAAACAATTACATAAAACAAAAAAAGAGATTGTATTTTCTGTACCAAGCGGAAACTTTGGAAACGTGTGTGCTGGTATGATGGCACAACAATTAGGTTTGCCAATTAAACACTTTATTGCATCAAATAATCAAAATAATGTGGTAACTAATTACCTTAAAACCGAGGAATATACTCCAAAACCATCTGTGCAAACTATTAGTAATGCTATGGATGTTGGTAATCCTAGTAATTTTATTCGTATTCAAGAAATCTATAAAAGCAATTTTAGTACGCTAAAAGATAATTTATCGTCTTATAGTTTTACTGACAACCAAACTAAGGACGCATTAAAAGAAATTCATGATCAATATAACTACGTTGCAGATCCTCATGGTGCTGTTGGTTATTTAGGATGTAAAGCGTATTTAAAAGAGCTTCCAAATGCGCATTGCGTATTTTTAGAAACTGCGCATCCAACAAAATTTTTAGATGTTGTAGAAGAAGTTATCAAACAAAAACAACCATTACCTGTTCAAATTGAAGCTGTAATGGATAAAACAAAAGTAGCGACTAAAATTAGTACGTATGACGACTTAAAAACGTTTTTATTAGACTAATAATTTATCTAAAAAAATCATGTTTAACTTATCTTTAAATCACATTGCTATATCTGTTAAAGACGTTGATAAATCTGTAATGTTTTATAAAAAAGTATTACAACTTAGTGAAGTTAAAAACACAGCATCAACCTCTAAAACCAGATGGTTAGTATTAACAGATACTAAGCAGATACATTTAATACCAAGACCAGAATTAGAAGTCATCACTAACAAAGCGGTTCATTTTGCTTTGGCTACAACAGATTTTGATACTATTTTAAAACATCTGCAAGCGCTTGGTATTCCGTTTTCAGATTGGAAAAACACACCAAAAAAAGACTATATACGTGATGATGGTGTCCAACAAATTTACTTTCAGGATCCTGATGGTTATTGGATTGAAATTAATAATGCTATTTAATTATACTTAACACTTAATAACTTTAAAAAAATTAAATGATAAAACCTAAATTAATTTTTGTAATACTGCTTATTGTATCCTCATGCACATCGCAGAGTAATGAATCTGAAGTGTTAGAAGTTATTACTCAGTCTATGGTTGATGTAGAAGAAAAACGTTGTGTTGACAAATATGAAATAGAAAAAATAGACACTAGCATTAAAAAGTATCTTGACACTACTAATTTAGAAGTCGTAAAAAAAAATAGTATTAAAAATTTAAATTATTTCTTAGATGATAAAAACACTATTATTGAACAGCTTAGATTTTACAGAGAACAAGAAAACGAAGCTTTTAAAGAAATAACTAAAACCTATACAAAAGAAGAGGAAGAATATCTTGAAGATAAAAACACCTATTTAGAACTTGTAAACGATAACCACTTAAAATACAGAGACACAGTACAGAATGGTGTGTTTTTCAATCAAATTTTCAAAAATAATAGAGCTTCTTTAAAAACGGTAGTTAGAAATAATGGTGCTACTGTTTTTAAGTTTGGAAATCAGCAAAGCATTCAGCCTTTTTATTATTTAAATTTTGACTCTGAAAAAGATTTAAAAATCTTAGCTACCTATTACCATGATGGTACAAAGGATAGTGTACCAACACCAATTGAGTCTTATTCGTTTCCGTTAAACTCTATACCTGTTAAAGCAATGAAGCATGTTGATAGCTTAACATTAGAATTTAAAATTAAGTATGTTTCAAAAATAGATTCAATTCAATTTAATAAAAACGAAATTGGTGTACAAAAAGAAGGTTTTAAACTTCTTAAAATGGAAAAAAACTATTTGGAGTATGAAACACCAAATGACTACTACCCTTATCACAAAGGATCCATTTTAAAAGTAAAATATTTTAATAACAATGGTGATGTACTAGACAATAAATATAGTATTAGTAATTGCTCGATTGAAACACCTGAAGAAGACTATAATGAAAGACTATATAACAGTAAAATCATTGAGAAATACATAAAAAATGTAGACTCAAAAAAAGAAGCCTATTTGATATTAAAATACCTAGCAATTAAACGCTTAAATGCAGAGTATGCTAAAACTAAAAAAGTAAAAACTACCGTAGAAGGTAATATTGACGCTTTAACACTTTATCTAGAAAACACAAGGGATACAATTACTTTTGTTACGACATTAAAAAATATATCTCCTGTAAAAAACATTTATATTCATGAGCTAGAGGATCAAACACTGTTTATAGACAAAAATGGACAAATAATCGACACAATACCATCTCCCATTTACTTTTTATATTCATCAAAAACAGATAGCCATTCAGACACTTATTTTTTTACTGACACAGACAAAGTCAAGGATAGAGAATACTATTTTATAAATCAAGATAAAGCTACAGTTACAAAATTACCATATGATAGTTTAGAGTTTTTATATCCTTCTGTAATAGCAGCAGAGTTAGCTACTGATAATAGAAGTTATAAACTACTGTCGGCTAAAACAAGTCAACTATTATCAGATAAAACATTTGATCGTTTTCTAGAAATGTATTATACAGGTAAAGGCATGCTGGCTTATGCCAATGATGAGGCATTTATCCTTTATGACCAAAACGAAAAACTAATTGATAGAGAGAGTGAAAACGTTACTAAAATTATTCTAAAAAAAGAAAATTACTAACGTCTAAAAAATATAGTTCAATAATTTTATCATTCTGGAGTACATCCTAAAAATCAAATAATAAAATTTTTATATGGGTTACCTAGCTATAAAAGTCAAACAGTATTTGTAAAGTATTAAGCTAAAATTTATTGATTAATTATACCTTTGATTAAATCAAAATATTACAGTATTTTCGGACAAAATTAATAATACGTAGTATAATTTATTTAAAATGTATTAAACATTTAAAAATCAACCAAATCAAATATTATAATGAAAAAAAATTTATTAGCTCTAGCAATACTTACTGTTAATTTCTGTTTAGCACAAAACGCAAAAAATGAAGGATGGTATATACAAGAGCTTCACTATCCTGAAATTAATTTACCTGTAGATTATAAAAACTTTAGTATTGAAATTGAAGAAAACAATGAAAACATAAAACTAAATGATAATGGTAAACAAAAGCTAACATCATTTAATAATCCTAAATTAGGAAGTTTAATTAAATCATATTTTGAATTACCAGGTTATACAAAATCTGATAATCCTGACTTTATTATTAAATTTAATAATCTAGGCCTAAAGCACATTGTAAGTGCTACCGAAAAAAAAGCTTACGGTAAAGATGCTAAAAACACTTACACTGGTATAATTGAAATAAAATCTGAAGTCGAGGTAACAGTAAAAGATCTAAACGATAGTATCATTTTTACAAAAAAGTATTCTAGAAAAACTAAATCTGAAAGTATAGGTGTTTATAAAAATAGTGGTATACCTAATAAAACTTTAGCAACAACATTAATTAAAAACCAATATCAAAATAATGCTCGAGATTATAGAACCTCAAAAAATGTATCAGAAGCAGGATATATAATCCAAGACATATCAAAATCTTTAAAAGCTTTATTTTCTAGTTATTACGAGTCTAAAAGAGTAAATCTTTTTCGAATTAAAAAAGAAGAAAAATATGGTATTGATAATAATACTCAAGTTGACAAATTAGTAGCTTTAAACAAGGTAGATTACTCTGATAGCTATAATCAAGAATTACACAAATTAGTTAATGAAAGTATTGAAAAATTTAATACCGAAATTGCTAAAATTAAAAACAAAGAAGATAAAAAAGAAAAAAAAATCTACTGGGCTTTATTATCTAACTTATCTGGTGCATATTATGCTATAGGTGATTACGAAAAAGCTATTGAATATGCTAAAAAAAGAATGGAAGTTGACTATAATAAAAAATGGAAATTTAATTTAGAAATAGCCGAAAGCCGTAAAAATATCACAGATAAAAACAAATCATAAATTAAATATCATTATCAAAAAAACTACCTGATTTAGGTAGTTTTTTTATAGGTATCATTTTATATACTAAATTTATTACTCTACTTTTAATCACTTAATCACTATTAAGTGAATATTTAAGCATAAATCAAAATAACTATTTACAATTACATAGATGGGCACGATAAAAATAAACAGCACAACAGGAGCTAAAATATTTATTGACAATGTAGTAGCCTCAGTCACAATAAATAAACAAAGTAAAACATTTAATGTTAGCAATGGTCAACATCAAATATATGCAAAAGCAGCTTGGTGCAGTAGTCAACCATTAAAAGTAAATGTAACAGATCAAAAAACAACTATTGTAACACTTAACAGTTTTAAACATGAAACCTTGTTTAAAGCTGCTTTCATGTTGCTAGCTGGATTACTTTTGTTTACTAAAAATATGATATTTGCAGTTTTAGCTGCAATAGTATTTTTATATCCATTATACTATTTAACCTTTGGAAAAAACAATTATTTACAATTATCAGAAAAAACCATAACTTAATCTTTTATACCAAAAGATATGAGACAACTTAAACCCTTACTAATGCATTAGTATTAAGTATTTTTTGTTTAGGACAAAGCTTACCTGAAAAACTTAGCGAAACTGATTATGGAACGTACAGCAAAACAGTTATTTGAAAAAATATCTCTTAGCAAAAAGGAAAACACAAAATTATACTATAATTTTTTTGAAGATAAAAACCATGGAGATGCTTTGCATCAAGCAGTTTATGATGCTTTTGAAAAGATTTTTAAAAGCGTAAAATAATTATTTATATGTTATCAAAACAAATTATATACCTTGCAGGTGGTTGTCTTTGGGGAGTTCAAGAGTTTTTAAAACACATTCCTGGAATTATTAATACTCAAGCAGGTAGAGCAAATGGCACAACTAAATCTACTAAAACAGATTATGATGGTTTTGCAGAATGCGTAAAAACTACTTTTGATAGTAATATCGTTTCAGTTGAAGATTTAATAACTTATTTATTAGAAATCATTGATCCTTATAGTATTAATAAACAAGGAAACGATATAGGTCAAAAATATAGAACAGGTATCTACAGTAATAATAAAGCACACCTATTAAAAGCAAAAAAACACATTAAAACAATTGAAGACAAACTAAATAAGGAAATTAAAACACAAAAAACAATTGTTATTGAGGTGCTTCCGTTAACTAATTTTATTCCAAGTGATACAGAACACCAAGATAGATTAACCTTGCATCCAGAAGATTATAGTTATTGTCACATCCCTTTAGACGTATTACACAAGTACAAGAACAACTAATTTGACAGATTTAAAAAAGTTAAATTAAAAAGAAAAAATCACTACTTTGTAGCTTTTGTTAAATACTCATTTAATACAAGAGAAGCAAAAATAAGACTTCCTCCAATTATAATTTTAACAACATTGGCCTCTTTATTCCATATAACAAGGTTGACAATTAAACCCAACGGAATTAATGCATTATTCATAATTGCTAAAGACCCTGTATTTACTTTAACAACACCTTTATTCCAAAAATAATAACCCAAACCAGACGCAACAGCGCCTAGATATATTAAAATTGCCCATTGCAAAGCTGTAGTTGGTAACTTTTGGGCTGAACCAAAAATAAAAAACGCAATAAAAGCTACTAAAAATGCACCAATAAAAAACAAGCCAAAAATGGTATGCTTCGGTTTGGTTTGTAATTCTGGTGTAGATTTAAGTAAATACTTGTAAGTTACTTGACCAATAGCAAAACAAAGATTAGCGCCTTGAGTAATTAAAAAGCCTAAAAAAACATGTTCACTTATACTTGAGTATTGTATATAAGCAGCTCCTAAAACAGCTAATAATGCAGTAAAAAGATGTACTTTATTAAACCGTTTAATTAAAATATCATTTAATAAAGTAATGTAAATTGGTGTTAATACACTAAACAATAACACTTCTGGAACAGTAAGAAAATTAAACGACTGAAAGTAAAAACAATACATTAAACCTAATTGAACAGACCCAATACCAATTAGCTTGATAATTGTTTCTGTTTTGATGCCTTTCAGTTTTAAAAAAGGTAAAAATAGCATTGTAGCAATACCTATACGTACCAATACAGAAAACCATGCATCCACATGTCCCGAAAGATATACACCAATTAAACTAAACGAAAAAGCCCAGATAATAGTAACAAAAAATAAATACTTCATATGGAAACAAAGTAAAACATAAATAGAATTATAAACAAAAAGATTGTAACTCCCTTTTTACTATAAAAAAACAAGTAATATAAATCACTTGAATTTAAAGTAATTAAGTATTTTAATTTATCGATATAAAAAAATAACTTACATCAAAAATTAACAAAACAAACAACTATATTGTTTGTTATATAAACAGTTGTAAGCAATTTGAGAAACCGAAAACCAATGAATAAAATCCTATCATTAATACTAATTTTGTTTCTAAACCAAAGTTGTAAAGAACATAAAAACGAATTACCAAAGTCCATTAAAATCATCACGAAATTTAGAGTTTTAGACGAAAAAATTAGTCCGAATAATATGAACTGTTCTAAAAAAAGTGTTCCGTTTTTAGAAATGAAAAAAAAATGATTGCTCATTCTTAATTGGAATTTATGAATTTGACATAGAAAAGAAATATCTGATAGACGACAATGGAAACCTAAAAGAATTCTTGAAATATTTATCCGAAGGTCCATTAGCATATTCATTGAACGAACTGAATTCGGATAAGAAATTTAAAGAATACGAAAATTTAGAAATATTTAATGTTCAAGTCTCAAAAAATCAAACTGAAATAATAGATTCCAAAGACACTTTAGAAATTGAACAAGTTTTTATATCTGAAAAATTAATATTAATGAAAAATTCGGAAAATATTGGAAGAAGAATATTGTACGAATGTGAATAAAACTGCTTAAAATAAAATACTGTGATATAAAAATAATTTTTTTAGCTAAAATACTTCCGTAAGAATCATAAATAATACAATAACAAAACGTGTAAACGGAATCTTAGAAAGACAAAATAAATGAATTACAAACTTTTAATTTAAATAATAGCCCTAACTATTTCACTTGTAAGTTTAGGATGGAATATATTTAACAAAATCAAGAGTGAGAAAAAGAAATTACTAATTCAATGTTATAAAAGTAAAGAAAAAGATACTTTTAAATGCGTATTGACTTTGACTAATGTTGGAAATAAACCTATTTTTATAAGGAAAATTGAATTGCACGAAAAAAAAATAAAAAATCATTTAAACGCAATTTGGATTATAGTAAGTATCAATAAGGTTTCGAAAACAAACCTATACATTCAGAACATTGGCAAACATTAATTTTTAAAGACACTAAACATTTCAAATTTTATAATCCTAAAATTCAGAAATTTAAGAAAACTAAAATCACAGTTGTTGACCCAAAAGAAAAAAAAATCTCAACTAAATGGTTTGAAAAAAATAACTTACATTGATTAAAAATGGAAACAACAATACAAAATATAGTTATAGAAATAGCACAGGAATTAGATTGTGGATTTGACTAATATTAAAACTCTAAAACTCTCGAAATAATTCCCATTCCAAGTTTGTCACAGTTTATAGACAAAGACGACTTTAAAGAAGCTTTTAGTGACAGTTTAGAAAAAGTCGAAAAATATAAAACGGATTTTATAAAAATTGAGACTTTAGAAAGCTTTGAGTCATTTAAAATTATGGAACTTTTTATTGAACAATTATCTGACCAAAATCTAAAGTCAGAATTGGAAAATGTATTAGTAAACAAAAAACCATTTCAGAATTTTAAGCATAAAATAGACCATTCTGAATTTAGATAAAGTTGGTTTGAATTTAAGTAAAGTGAAATGAAAAAATAGTAAAAACGAAATTAAACAGGTAAAAAACCAATACATAATAAAGTTCTTTAGTAAAAAAAAAGTGTTTTTTTACTAAAGAACTCCTGAAATTATTATTATAAATTAGTCCTGATTTTTTTAATAGCAAAAGCCTGTTTTAATAATGTATTACAAACAGTTATTAATGCTATTTTTTTTGCTATTTACTTTAGCTATTCATCGTCCTTGTATTGCTTTGTAATACTTCTTGTATTTACAGGTATTAAAACTGTTTATAAATAACAACTTTCTAAGTTTTTGATTCCCTATTTCACTAATTCGTGAACGTCATTTTCCCCTACTCCTACTTTGACGGATCATTAGTATTAGTCCAATGTAATTAAACAATTCACATCCGTTTGTAGATCATTAAAAAAATCATCATAAATAAAAAAACACTTCAAGCTTCATGACTTTCTAACGTTTTAATGGCAGTAGTCAATTAAAAAAAACAAACAATTATAATTTTAGAAATTTGTATATTAAACCATAACCCAAATACAAAAATTATGAACAACCAATTTAAATCAATAAGAGTAATCACTCTTAGCATCATCGCACTTTCTGGTGCAGTATTATCTTGTACTGACACTTTGGAAATAGAAGCGGAACTAAACTCAATAGTAGATGATAAAGAACTTGTAGATAGTTCTATGTTAAATACTAAAGTAGCAACCTCAAATTCTGTGTGTACGACAGCAGGAACAAACACAACGCGAGAATATACATTTACTGGTGATGTAAATAGTTCTATTAACACAAAAATTGATGATAGAACTTGTACTTATAATTACACGCAATTAACAGAGAATGGTATCATCAAAGGTGTTTATAAAATTAAAGCTAATTCTAACCATATGGATGATCTTCAACCAAGAATAGAACGTGCCTCACCAGTGGTTTCAAATGTTAAAAATGGAAATTACGTATCATTTAGTGGTTATATCACAATAAATAGAGCAGGACATGTAGCTGGCCAAAATATTAGTACAACTTCTGTAAAGAATCAGTCTGGAACTTACATTATTCAAGCCAAAGGTAAACATTTTGGAGGTGGAGGTAGCAAAGATCCAGCTATCTGTTTATTAAGAGCTGTACCAAGATTTACTGGCAATACCCAATCTTCCTTTGATATATATAGAGAAGAAATTACAACACGCGGTGGCGTAGGGCTAAGTGGTAGACAACTAATATTTTTAAAAAATATACCGGCAAATGTACGCACCAAAATCACCTTAAAAACAGGTTTCGAATTGAAAGGAGTTGCTCCTAATGAGTTTTTAAATCATTATGTCAACATAACTATTGGAACTAGCACTTACAATTGGGATGTACCAGAACCAAGCAAAGCTCTACAAGCTAAATACCGTTTTGGAGCATACCGTGTTAAAGGTGGAGAGGCGGAAATAAAATGGGATAATGTAACTAGAGAATTTGTAAACACACCTTAGTTTGACTATTATTTTTTTATTTAAAATAAAAGAGGTCAGCTTTTGGTAACCTCTTTTTTGTTTTAATATTTTAAAACATATAATTACTAAATATAAATTGTTGTAAATGTTATTTTACCAAAATTTATTATTACATTTTTTATACTATCAAAAAGTCTATGCGTGAAGTAGCTTAGACTTAATGAATAAATTCTTAAAGAAAAAGTATAAATATATTCCCTTCAATGTATTTAGTTTTATTTGATGTTTTTTTATCTAAACAAAGTAGTAAAATGAAGATAACTTAAGCTTATGTTGTTAAAAAAACACTTTTTCTTTCATATTTTTTTGAACCACTTTATTTTTTTAACGTGAAGAATATGTATCATATTTCTCTACCTAAAAAAGACAAATCAAACCCTTAAATATTTAATAACGTTTTTATAATATTAGATTAAACACATCAAATAATATAAAAATTAAATTCATAAACGTAAAAAATTGAAAAAACCCAATTAACAGTTTTTAACGTACAACCATTAAATATTATCCTCAAATTAAATAACCAAATCATGAAAAAAAACCTACAAATGTTTAAAAGACTAATGTATCTACCTTTGTTTTTAATGCTATTCTCTCTAAGTTCAGTAGCTCGATCTCCTGTAGAAAAACATGGTCGATTACAAGTTAACGGAAATCGTATTCTTAATCAGTATGGAGAAATTACAAGCTTAGCTGGCAATAGCCTCTTTTGGAGTAATGCTGGAGACACCTCCGATTTTTATAATGTAGAAACTGTTGATTTTTTAGCAGAAAACTGGAATAGCTCACTTATTAGAATAGCAATGGGTGTAAAAGAAAATTGGGATGGCGGAAATGGCTATATTGATAGTCCACAGGAGCAAGAAACTAAAATTAGAAAAGTTATTGACGCAGCTATCGCTAATGGCATATATGTTATAATAGACTGGCACACTCACGAAGCAGAATTATACACAGATGAGGCTATAGACTTTTTTACCAGAATGGCAGATCTTTACGGAGATACTCCAAATGTAATGTATGAAATTTATAACGAGCCTATAAACCAAAGTTGGCCTGTTATTAAAAATTATGCAGAGCAAGTAATTGCTGGTATACGTTCTAAAGATCCAGATAATTTAATAATTGTAGGTACTAGCAATTATTCTCAGCAAGTTGATGTAGCATCAGCAGACCCAATATCTGATAATAATGTAGCATATACATTACATTTTTATGCAGCATTTAACCCTCATGATAACTTAAGAAATGTAGCACAGACTGCATTAGATAATAATGTTGCTTTATTTGTCACAGAATGGGGTACAATTTTAAATACCGGACAAGGTGAACCTGACCAAGAAAGTACTAATACATGGATGGCCTTTTTAAAAGAAAGAGGTATAAGTCACGCTAATTGGTCTTTGAGTGACAAAGCGTTTCCTGAAACAGGATCAGTAGTTCAAGCAGGACAAGGTATATCTGGTTTAATTAACAATCAACTTACAACATCTGGTGATATTGTAAAAAATATCATCCAAAACTGGGATACAGAGACCGCTTCAGAACCAACAACAACACAATGTAATACTATAGAATGTATTAGAGTTGCAATGCAAACAGCACAAGCAGGAGATGAAATTATAATTGCCTCTGGAAACTACAATTTTCAAAACAAGATACAAGGTGCCTTTAACCGTAGTGCTTACCTTTATGGTAATGCTAATGGAAGCAGTACAGATCCTATTATATTAAGAGGAGAAAGCGTTACAAACCCTCCTGTTTTTTCAGGATTAGATTATAATAATGGCTATCTTTTAAGTATTGAAGGTGATTATTGGAACATTGAAGACATAGAGTTTAAAACAGGGTCTAAAGGTATTGTTCTTGACAATTCTAATGGTAGTAAATTAAAAAACCTTGTTGTACATGATATTGGCGAAGAAGCTATACACTTGCGTGATGGATCTAGCAATAATAGTATAGATGGTTGTATTATATATAATACAGGTAGAACTAAACCTGGTTTTGGCGAAGGTTTATATGTAGGCTCAGATAAAGGACAACATGACACTTATGAAAGAGCTTGTAATGATAACACTATTGAAAACTGTACAGTTGGACCTAATGTAACAGCAGAAGGCGTAGATGTTAAGGAAGGTACAATGAACACTATTATAAGAAATTGCGTGTTTTCTGCAGAAGGAATTTCAGGAGTAAATAGCTCAGATGCTTTTATTGATTTAAAAGGAGCCTATGGTTTTGTATACAGAAACACGTTTAACGTTGATGGTTCTGAAGTTATAAATACTGGAGTAGACTTTTTAGATAGAGGTACAGGATTTAATACAGGTTTTAGAAATGCAATATTTGAAAACACATATAACCTTGGCAGTAGAGCTTCAGAAATTTCAACTGCTCGCAAAAAACAAGGTTCTCCTGAACAAACTCACGTTTGGGATAATATTAGAAACCCTAATTCTGTTGATTTTCCAATAAGTGATGGTACAGAAAATCTAGTAAATCAATTTTGCCCAGATTGGAATATAGAACCATGTAACCCTGTTGATGAAACCAATCAAGCACCTACAATAAGCTTCCTATCTCCTATTAACAATATTACTTTAGTTGAAGGTTATAATTTACAAGTTGAAGTTAATGCTACTGATGCAGATGGAATTATTGATAATGTAAAACTATTTATAGATAACAATTTAGTTAGACAAATAAATTCTACTTCATATAAATGGGGCCATTCTGAATCTCCAAACACAGATGAACTTAATGGTCTTACAGAAGGTACTTATGCCTTTAAAGCTATTGCAACTGATAATGAAGGGCTGTCTGCAGAAACGGAATTTGTATTAACTGTAATAGCAGTACAAAACCCATCTGAAACTTGTAATTTTAATACACCTTCTCAAAATGGTTTAGAAGATTTTGACAATAAAAAGTTTTCTAATGTTTTTGTGTTAGGATCTGGTGGACCCTCTTTAAGTAATTTGAAAACATTTACTATTAATTGGAATTCACAATACAATGGGTTATATCAATTTTCAATAAACACAAATAATGGTGTTCCTGATTATTATATAAATTTAAAACCAAAAATTACCTTTCAGTTTAAAAATGAAAATCCCGAAATGTCTATTAGTAATAGCTTAATTCCTAATTTTGATGGAGATTACTGGGTAAAATCAGATAATGGTAACTTTGTTATGGTATCAAAATCTAATAATTTTACATTATATTTTAGTAACGACTCTTCTGCTCCTACTTGTAATGTTATAAGTAGCAACCAACGTAGTCAAACAATTAAAATTAATAATGATTCTGGTACTAATTTTAAGCTTTTTCCTAATCCTGCTTCAAACGAAACTATTTTTGTTAGTTCTAAAAATGAAAGACTAGTATCTGTTGAAGTTTATGATTTACAAGGAAAATTATTAATTAGTCACAATGATGATAGTACGTTGCTAAAATTAAATATTTCTGAAATTTCATCAGGAACTTATGTTATAAAAATTACAGGCACAACATCTAAAAAACGTTCTTTATTTGTAAAAAAATAGTACTTAAAAGATTATTAAAAATTAATAACAATAAAAGCGGAATATCTATTATTTAGGTATTCTGCTTTTTTTTTATATGTTTTTTTACATCTTCTAAATATAAAAATCAAACCACTAAACTTATGATTCAAAATTCATAACAAGCCATAATGTAATCTCATAATCCTTTCTATTTGGTTTATATTTATAATATGCAACAAAAAAATCTATCCATTAAAAAATAGGTAAGAAATAAAATGTATTCCTTACCTATTTTATTAATCTTAACATTTACCAAATGATTGACTTATAACTGTAATACCTGCGATTACGATAGAAATTTTAACTCCAGTTGGGATTCCCCAAGTTGTACAAATACTAATACAAGCCTGTCCGACAGAACCGCTTGGTATACTGACCGGAAGGGTAAAACAATGTTTACCAAAACCTAAAGGTAAATTGATACAAACACTATGTCCTTCTGTTGTTATTTTAATACACTCTGCACTAACCAACATACAACCACCACGACTTGTATCAAAACTAGAGTTTTTAGCATCTAAGACACTACCTTCATATGTTTTTTTTGCTGCATCTACTGCATTTGCTATTGCTTCATCATTAAACGAATAAGTTGCCATAATATTATTTTTTTTAACTATAATCCTACTCTATTTATTTTAGGTTTTTCGGAATCCTCCTTAGTAAACAAAAATTGATAGTAGCTACTTATTCAAATATTTTTTTGTGATTACATTACAAATGTCTAATATTATTTAAAACTTAAAAAGAGTGTAAACACCTGATTTTAAACAACAAGTATTTATACGTACAAACAACTATTTAAAGTTTAGAATCTAATAGTAAAACAAGTATTGATCACAATATAGATTGAAATCTAAGTATAACATACATACATTTTGGATAAACTATATTCTAAAAACTAAGTTTTCACAAAAAACTATGTGTACAATTAGTATTGATTAAAACTAATAAGACAAAACAAAAATATGCCGTATTCAGAATATCAAGTAAAATCCTGAATACAACATATAATTTAATACATAAAATACTTATGAAGTACAGTTAAAAAACGGATCCCACCAGAAATATTTCATTGGAGCTCCTCCAACGGATACACCAATTTTTAATTGATAGGTACATTTACCCTGTACCATAGCAGTTCCAATCCATTGATAAGAAGATATTGCATCTTGCTTTTGAGGGTATCCAAAATTTCCAAAAATATTGACACCTGATGATACTTCAAAACCTACGATTTCAACATTGTCACCTTGACTACCTGCAAGATCTATAGGAAAAGTATTAAAACCAATACCAAAACCTGCAGTTACATTTGAATTTAATTCTAATCCACCTTGACCGGAACTCCCTCCAACTGCATTATTATCCATCATATAAATTCCTTTTCCTGCATATTGACCTGATGTTTGACTATATAAAAACACGGTATCTACAGCAACGTTTATAACTCTTGCAGGAATTACTGTTCCTGCAACAAAATTTGTACTATTATTTCTCATAATATTTAGTTTTATTATGCTTCAACTGGAGTGATTACCACTGGAAGCGTTACGGTTATAGATTCAGACCCACCATTGTAGCTAAACTGGATGTTAGAGTCTACAGTTCCTCCAACAGTACCTGTTTCAAGTTTACCAGTAAACGTATTGGATAAACCTGGAACTGGAGCTGGAGGTGTTGCCCAACCTGATTTTGCTCCAACAGCAGTAATAGTAAAATCACCATTAAATTGTGGATCTATAGGCACAACAGTCCAACACACATTACTACCACTAATAACGTTAGTTTTTAAATTTGCTGTTCCTTCACCTGTAGAATCCTGACTTTTATTGCAAACAGCATAGCATCCAGAGGTTGAACCCTGTTTCATACTATTTACATCTGCCCATACTTGGACAAATACCGTACATTGATTTGGTTGTATTGACATCGATTAATTATTTAGTTTTCTTACTCTATTTAAAATTGGCTTTTCAGATTGCGCCATAATAATTAAAACGAATTGTAGCTACTCAATCGATTATTTCATTATTAATTACAACACAAATATCTGATGAAAACTAAGAAATCATTAGAGTATAAATAATGCTTTTCAAAAACAGGTATAAACACCTAAACCGTTAAATATCAATAAATTAAATGAGTGTTTATCAAGAAAAACAAAATGCAAAAAAAAATAAAAAACTTGATTTATTATCTACTATTAAAAGGACACCATCTTTTTTAATAAGTATAAAAAGAATTATAATTATCATCTACAAGAAATTGAAATTGTAACTTTGATCGATAAACAAACTAAAAACTAATACAAATATGAATTGGAAAAATACATACAATATATCAATTGTTATTTTAATTTCCTTAACCGTTTTATTTATAAAAAATATTTTTAATAATTATTTTTTTTATGGCTACTTAAGAAACCTTTTCAATGTTATAGAAATCATAGTCTTTTTTGGCTTTATAAAAACATTAGACAACTCAATAAAAGCTAAAACTAAAGACAAAAAACTACATATTTTTGAATATGCATTATATGTTGTTATAGTAATAAAAATACTGTCTACTTTAATAACATTATACTATATAGCACAAGCACCTAGATTATTAACACAATTTTTTGTAATACTTACATTATCATTAAACGTAGCTTTAATCTACTTATCTTTTAATGCATTTAAAATTAGAAAACAATTATTAGGAAACTACACTAACAATGGTAATTTAAAGGAAAATAGTTTTGATATTGAATCATTAGAGAGAAAAAAATATACTACAAATTCAGAAAGGTTGAGTCTATGTAAAATTTGTATAAACAAGACATTTGACCCCAAAATAGGTCTATTATGTAATATTGATTATTCTAAACCAAGCTTTAATACTTTTTGTAAAGAGTTTATTGTTGATGAGAAAGAACAAGAAAGAATAATTGAAAATACTACTGTAGAAAAAAAAGGTTTTTTTGGCAGTTGGAAAGGTCCCGTAATCATGTCCATATTGGGATTTATAAGAGCAGCTATTCGCGGATTTGAAGATCCTTTTGGATTAGTGTTTTTAGTTTTAGGTATTAGTTGGCTAGTCATAGCATTAACGTCTAAAAAATAAATACAATTAGCTTATAAAACAACACCTCTTTAAGTAAATAAAGAGGTGTGTCTGTTTAATATAAATAACCAAATTATATTAAAGTTCTTTTTTTAGGTCTTCAATAGTTTTAGCCATTACAACACCTGGTAATTTTACTGGAGCAGCAACTTCTGCTAAAAATGTTCCTTTTACTTCACCTGTTTTATAAGTTGTAAAACCTACTCTGTATAAACCAGCAGTTAAAGCTTTTGTTGGGCTTCCTGTTTCACTTTTATATCTTAAAAGTGAATTATAACTACTTCCACTTGGTTGCTTAGGCATTTCGCTACTGTCATCATTACTTGTTAATGTTGTCCAAGTTGCACTTTTTACAGACTCTTCTGTAACATCTTCTTTCTTAAAAATTGTAGAACGCTCTAAAGTAATATAAGTATCAAAAAAGTCTTCAGACGATGCGTTTTCTGTATATTCATCAGACTTAATAGCATTTTTTACTTTGTTTTTTCCTACTGGAGAAACCATTCTTACACCTAATTCTGGAGCAACAATTGGTACCCAAACATATATGTAATACATTTTTTTACCATCTTTTACTTCATCTTCGTTTCCTGGAGAAGCGTATCCTGCATAAGATATTACATCTGTATAAGGTACTTTAATTGTTTTTGGTCCAATTTTCTTTTCTGTTGAACTTCCAAATTTTTTCAATTTCTGAGCTTCTGCACTAAACATTGCACAAAAAGCTAATACTGATAATGCTACTAATTTAATTTTCATTTTTGTTTATTTAATTGTTGATTATATTTATTTTCTAGAAGAATAATATTGATGCTACAATCATCCAAGCACCAACAAATAATCCTACTACACCAAGTTTACCTTGTTTTGGAGCTAATTTTTCTCTTAAAGCTATAGCTTTTTCTTTTGCAGCTTCATTTTTAGATAAAACAAGTTTATTAATAAGAGTAAACCCTAACATAAACCCTAAAATAGCTTCTACAATACTACCTACTAATAAAGTTGCCCACCATATTGGAAAAGTTGTAATCCATCCTAAATTTAATATTGAAAAAATGATTCCCCAAACACCATAAAAACAAAATGCTAATCCAATCCAACCTTGGTAAGGTTCAATTTTGTCTAAAAGTTCTTTAGCATTAGGTTTTTTTGATAATAGTAATGAAGGCACTGCGATAATACTTAATAAAATTAATGTAATTCCAAAAGTCATAATGTTTTGTTTAAATGGTTAAAATTAGTTTTTGTTTATAATTGAAACAGTTTGTTTGTTTCTATTTCAAATATCCTGAGGCAAATGTATACCAATAGACACCGTTAAATATCACCATATTTAGTGAAATTGAATACCCTGAAAACAGTGACTAATAATTTAATTAACTGATTTTAAACACTTAAAAATGCAATGCAAACTATTTTTTAATACAAAACACAAAATAATGCTAAATACTATTTACAATTAAATTTGGATTGGAGCTAATATGATTCACTATGAAATATTAAAACAAAAAAAAGACTCTAAAATTAGAGTCTTTTTAATAATTAGATGGTATGTTTTTTTAACTAACGTAGCCTTTTTTTATTGCATATTTAGTCAATCCTGCAAGGTTTCTAACATTAAGTTTCGTGATAAGGTTTTTACGATAACTCTCAATAGTATGCTTACTTAAAAACAACTTATCGGCAATTTCTTGCGTAGTAAACTCTTCTGCAATAAGCGAAATAACTTCTACTTCACGTTTAGTTAGCTTAATGTCTTTGTCTTTATTTTTTTCAAATTTACTTTGAAGGTAAATATCTTTTATAGCTTTAGAAAAATATTTTTCTCCACTTAAAATAGTTTCAATAGCTTTTAAAAACTCTTCTTTTTTAGCGTTTTTTTGAAGATATCCATCAACATCACTATCAATAAGATCGTCAATTATTTCTGGAGTATTATGCATACTTACCACCAAAGTTTTAATATTTTTATTGGTGCTTTTTATCCATTTATTTAAAGTAATACCATCTACTTCTGGCATAGTAACATCTGTAATAACAAGATCAATTTTTTCTTCGGTATTTATGTTAATATATTTTTTAACTTCACCACCATGTTTTGCGGTGTATAAAATACTGTAATTACTTTCTGTATTTAAAATACTTAATAAACCATCTAAAAACATTTTATGGTCATCTGCAATAATAAGATTATGCTTCATTTTTTTATGCTTTTAACGGAATTTCTATATTAATATTAGTACCTCTATTGGGTTTAGAATCTATATGTAAAACACCCTTATAATTTTCTACTCTGTTTTTTATATTTGTTAAACCAATACCTAAAGTTGTTTTAGAAGTATCAAACCCTACTCCATCATCTTCGTATACAAAAAACAAGACGTCTTCTAAATAATCTAGCTGTATATCTATTGTTTTTGCTTTGGCGTATTTGATTGTATTTGTGGTTAGTTCTTGAAAAATAGAAAACAATTCGTTTTGTAAAATCTTGTTTAATTTATTAATTTTCACTTCGTCAAAAATAGAAATATTTATGGCTATTTGGCTTGCTTCTTCAACTGTTTTAACATACTCTTTAATTAAAAACACAAAGTCATTTTCTCTTATTTTTTTTGGTAATAAGTTATGAGACAAATTTCTTACCTGCTCATAAGTATCGTCTAATTGCCTATAAATTAATTTTAATTTTTCAGGATGGTTAGATAACTGACTAAACTGTAATTTTATTGCTGCCAGATTACCTCCTACACTATCATGCATGACCTGAGCTATTTTTTTTCGTTCTAAATCTTGACCTCTAACAGAGGCTTTTATAAGTTTTAATTCTTGATCTTTTTTTAACGAAATGACTTGCTGCTCGTTAATTTGTTTTTCTTTTAAATTAAGTAAACTTTGAGCTTGTAGCTTTTGATAATAAATAACTAAAAGCCCTACAATTGGCACTAATAATATAAAAAATGCAATTAAGACTATATATTTAATGGTTCTTTCTCTGTCTAACTCTATTGCTTTAACTGCTTCTTTTTCTTTAAGTAACGAAATTTCATTTTTACGCTTTTTAACACCATTTTGCAATTGCAATACTTGATTTTCATTTTGCTTTGCTATAATCGTTTTTTGCAGTTTGAATCTTTCAATATCAGCTTCTTTTTTCTTAATATTTAAGCTTTTATTTAAATTTTCAATTTGTAAAGATTTTATAGTTTTTTCTTTTTCTAAGGTTTTAAACTTAACTTCAAGTCGGTTAATTTCTTTTTCAGTTATAGAGTTGTCTATACTGTCTTTTATTTGGTAATATTTTTTACCGTAGTTGTAAGCATTTCTATAATCTTTTTTTCTAGAAGATAATTTTTCTAACATTAAATAGCTATTCATCTCAATATTTAGATTACCTAATTGCATAGCTTTAACTAATGTTTCAGTAAAAATCAAAAGTGCTTCATCATCCTTATTCTGATTAAATAAAATATTTCCAATTTCACCTAAAGCATTTAACTCTAAATTATAAAACTTATTTTTAAAACTTATATCTTTTGCTTCATAAAAAAAAGATAAGGCTTTATCTTTATCTCTAGTTAGATAATTACTTCCTAAGTTAATTAGTATATTTACTGAAGCTTTCCTTCTAAAACCATCTTTTTCACAAATTGCTTTTGCTTTTTGTAAGTAACTGTTGGATTTGTCATATTCTAAAAGCGAAGAGTATATTGCGCCTAAATTGATATAGCTACCTAAAATAATTTCGTTATCGTCTGAAAATTTTATACATTTCTCAAACAACTCTAAAGCTTCTTTTGTTTCACCAAGTGTAACATAAGCACTAGCTAAATCGTGTAAGTGAGTGTAATATAAATTTTTTTCGTTATGCTTTTCACTTAACTCGGCTCCTTTAATATGCCAGTTTTTACTTTCTTCATATAACCCCTTATTTTTATTGTTTAATGCAAGTAATTGATAAGATAAAATAGTTAATCTTATACCTAAAGAGTCGCTTACATTGTGTTTGTTTTCAAGAGCTTTGTGGGTATAGTATATAGACGAATCTGTTGCGACATATCTGTTATGATAATAGGCCAGTAACAAATAAGTATTGGTTCTAGATTTACCAAATTTAAAAGTTGGTAATAAAGCATGTGCCTGTTGATAGGCTTTTTTGTATAAACCATTATTGAAATAGTCTAATAATTGAGCTACTTTTTCATCTTCATTTTTTGAATTAGCTTCTGAGTTTTGCGAAATACTTAAACATGCATTACACAAAAACAGAAAAATAAATATGTTTTTAAACTTAAAAATCATGCACAAATGTAACTAATACAAAGTGGATTACCATCCCTGAAAACAGGGTTTAATGGCTAAAACCATTTAATTTACAATAATACATTAACAGCTCGTAAAAACCACATCTAATATGAAATTATATAGTTAAAAAAAAGACGAAAACTAATTAGTCTTCGTCTTCTGGTTTAAAAAGTTCTGATTGATATTTTTCTAAAAATTTCTTTTGTCTTTCAATCATTTGTAAGCGTATTTTATCAATATCCATAAAATCTTTTCCAAACGGACTCACAAAAAATTGGTCGTTAAAAAAATGATTGCTAAAAAGCGAATCTTCAGCAAAAACATTTTCAAAACCTTCATTTTCAAACTGCGAAAAGTTTGAAAAAAATCTTGATTTCAAAGATTGCATGATACTATCTTTATCTTTAAATTCCAAGCTATCTATTTTCATGTTAGAGGACCAAGAATAGATGCTATCATATTTTACTAAATTACCATTTTCATCAAAAACTTTATCCACTTTCCAGGTACCTTCGGGTACTGAAGTACTATTGTTTTTAGTATGGTTTACATCTTCATTTGTGTCTTTAATGTCTTGACCGTTACAACTAACACTAAAAAAAACTAAGGACAATAATAAAATATATTTTTTCATTACATTAGGTTTTAAATTAATAATACTGTTAAAGACAAGTCATAAACAGACTTATCTTTAACAGTTATAAAACGTTATGAAATTTTAATGGTGCGTGGAGGCTTTTGTTTTGCTTCTTCTTTTTTAGGTAATAGTAGACTTAAAATTCCATCAGTATATTTAGCATTAATCTTTTCATCATTAACACTTTCTGGTAAATTAAAGGTCCTTTTAAAAGAGGAATAACCAAACTCTCTACGAGTATAATTGGCATTTTTGTCTTCATTTTCTGCCTTTGTTTCAGTAAAAATAGACAATACTTGATTATCTAAGTCAATATGAAAATCTGATTTTTTAAGACCAGGAACTGCCATTTCTACCATAAAAGCATCTGCTGTTTCTTTAATATTAACCTTAGGTAAGGTCATTCCGGTGTTAAAATTTGAAGTAAAAACTGATGGTAAATCTCTATTAAATAGATCATCAAACCAGTTGGACAAAGTTGGGAAGTTTGCGTTTGAATTAGTGTTTGCTAAACTTCCGTTTTTAGGAACATTAACTAAATTGCTCATAAGTACAAAATTTTAAATTAAACATTATTTCAAATTGAAATCTTAAATATTTCAATGTAATAAATACAAAAAAAATACCATTTCAATATAAATGACATTTTTTTATGCTTTAAACACTACAATAGACATGTTTATTATAAATTTTATGAACATTTGACATATTTTAACTTTAATAAATGACACTTTTTCATTTAAACACACTAATTTTTGGCTAAAGTACTAAAGTAAGAAATATCATACATTACTACAAAAGCTAATTTTAACAACTACTAAAATATTTAATAGTCTTTAACATTCAAATTAATTTATATTTGTAAAATACTGATATAAAAAGACATACAGTGGTAAAAACTTAACATATACTAATAGCTAAAAATTGTAAAATGATGAATACACCTACAATATCAACATATCTATTAATATTAATTTCTTTAGTAACTTCCTCAACTGTATATTCTCAATTTTCAAATCCTGTTCTGATTGAAGCAAATACAGGAATAATTACAAATATTATAACAGCAGATATTAATAATGACAATTTAAAAGACATAATAATTACAAAAAAATTTTCTACCAATAGTCTTATTTCTTATTACTTAAACCAAGGCAATCTAAACTTTAGCCCAGAAGTTACTATAGCTACAGGAAGTAGTCAGGTAACTAATATAGCTATAGGAGATTTTGATAATAATAATTGGCTTGATATTGTAAGCATTGGAGATGAAACAAATTCTGTAACACTATATATGAATAATGCAATGTCTTTTTCGTCACAAATCATTGATTCATTTGCGTTTTTCGAAAGTGATATAGATGTGGTCGATATAGATAATGATAACAATTTAGATATTGTAGCCATTGGTGGTACTATTTTAAAAGTATACTATAATGATGGGATGGCTAATTTTACATCTCAAACCATTACAGGACCAATAGAGGATTTTTTTGATATAACCATAAGTGATATTGATGCTGATGGATTTGAAGACGTTATTACTGGAGGAAGCAATATTTCGGTTTATAAAAACAATAATGGAACCTTAAGTTACGATGCTGTTAGAAGCAATCAAATACCTAATACATTTAATCTTTTTGTTAGGTTAGTAGATATTGATAATGATGGTGATGTAGATTTATTTAGCGAAAATGACAATTCAACTGGTATTAGATGGATGAAAAATGATGGTAATGGTAATTTTTCTAATCTGCAAATTATAGATCCTTCTGCAATAAATATTAGATCAGGTACTTTAAAGGATTTTGATAATGACAACGATTTAGACTTTATTATAATTAAAGATTTCAATCTGTACTTGTATACAAATGATGGTTCTGGTAATTTTAGCACTCCAATTCTTATTCAGGATGCTGAAACCATCATTAGTGTTATAGCATCAGGAGATCTTAATAACAATGGGTTAGAAGACATTATATGGTCAGCAGATTTATCAATTCAAGAAAATAATTTAGTACTATCTAATGAAGAATATTTAATAAGTAATAATTTAATAAAGATTTATAAAAATACTTCATCTAACATTTTAATGTTAGACAGTCCAAAAAATGGAACGTTATACATCTTAAACACAAAAGGGCAAATAGTTTATAATGATTTACCTGTAAAAAAGGGAATAAACCATATAAAAACAAATTTAGAAACGCAGCTGTACTTCTTCAAAATAAAATTAGAAACTAATATAACAATAACAAAAAAGGTGCTACTCAAATAATCACTTTTAAACATACAAAAGCGTCATACAACAACATATAAAATTTAATACAAGTTTTAGCTTATTTACTAAAATTCATGTGGTATATTTTATCTGTGATTTAATTGCTAACTTTAACGCTTAAACATGTAGGTAAATTTATATTATCATAAAGTAACCAATTTAAACATGAACCAAAATTAAATATATGAAAACAAGTAAATTATTATGTATTATAATAATATCAATTTTTACATATAGTTGTAATAGTGATGATGATGATTCAAACTCAAATTCTCAAAATTATTCTGAATTAATTATTGGAGAATGGGGTTTTACATCACAAACTTTAAATGGAAATAATATCGATTTTGATGATGAATGTCAACAAAATAATGAGTATCAAATTTATAGTTCTAATGGAATTTATGAACAAACTGAATTTGAAAACCTAACCGGAAATGGTTGCGAACAAGTTAGTAGTTCAAACGGAACTTGGATGATTGATGATAATATTCTGAATTTTACACAAAATGGAGATTCATATTCAGCCGAAATTTTAGAATTAAATGAATCAATATTGAGATATAAACTATCAATCGATTATGATGAAGATAGAAACTTAGACGAATTTACTCAAACATTAACAAAATTATAGATAAAGCAACTACAACTCTGCATATAATTTATAGCTAGTCCTACCCTACTTACAATAATACGCGCATATTTTGTATTCGGTTTGTATTTATTAAGTTAGTTGTTAAATCACGTAGCTAACCTCATCAAAGACGTTGTATAAAAAAGCTGACCCACTTAAGGTTTACTCAATAAATAACCGTCTATAACATTATAAATTCATGCCTTTATAAATTTCAATTTCCATCGGTTTTAAACCGCTTAGAAAATTCAAGAAATTTCTAGCCTTTAAAAAGTGTTTATCACGCTTTTTTTGTTAACTATAAAGGCATGAATTTAACTACTAGTCTCTATATTTTAGTTTACTAGAATTTTTTTAGTTGTAAAAACACCTTGTTGTTCAACTCTAACAAAATAGAACCCAGAGTGTCCAAATAATGTGCGATCTATTTTAAGATATTGTTCATTGGTTTCGGTGTGATATACAGTATTACCTTGTAAATCAATAATACTTACTTTTGATGTTTTAGAGTGTCCTAAATAAATGGTTAATACCCCTTCTTTTAATGGGGTTGGATATAAAACAATCGTATCGTCTTGGTCTTCAATAGTGGTATCAATTCTGGAAACAGAACTAGATGTAGCACTATCTATTACAATTAATTTTGAAGTAACACCTTGAGAACAAATAGCACGTAAAACCAGCGTATATTCAGTACCTGATGCTAAACCATTGATTGTTATTGGTGATGAAGTCCCACTTGCATAGGACGTTGCAATCGGATTATTAATGTTTCCAGTAAACTGTCCTTTAGGCCAAGCTCTTAACTCATATCTATTACTACCTGTAAACTCATTAAATCCTATTGAAATAGATTGATTTGTTTCACCCACTTTTCTAACTGAAGTTATTGCTCCATTTACAGTACATGGTCCAGATGTAAAAGTATCAATCTGTATCATTTCTGATGCGCCTCCTGTACTACAAATAGCACGTATAACAACTGTATATTCAGTCCCTGCTGTTAATCCATCAATAGTTATTGGAGAGGAAGATCCACCTTTGAATGCTGCTGCTGTTGGAGTATTAATATTTCCTGTAAACTGACTTTTAGGCCAAGCTCTAACTTCGTATGTATTTACGCCTTCAAGTGTATCAAATGCCAATGTAATGGACGTATTAGTTGCATCTGTAGTCTCAAAATTAGAAATAGCAGTACTAGCAGAACAAACGTACTCAACTCTAATAATTTTCCAATTTTGATTTGCATTTCCTGCTACGTATGGCCATAAATGCATACCATTACCATTGTTTCTATCTACGACCTTTTCGCAGTGTAAAGGCTCTAAAAAATAATCTTCACCAACTTTAGTAATCCCCCATTTTTGATGATTACCACTAGTCGAATTATACGTTCCTAAATTAAGATTAGCATTCTCTGCTTTTTCATTTTTATTACAAGCAGCATAAGGTACCTCTAAAAATTCATTATTTCTAAGGTTTTTAATCGTGTAATAAGTACCTTCTTTGGTAATTTGCCATTGAGCACTAACATCGGTAGTTAACGCTGTATTTACAACACGTCCATTAGGACTATTAATTTTAAAATCATTAGTTGGGTTTTGAACATAGTATACTCCATCAGCTAAATTAGCATCTGGTCTAACATTATCCTCAACTCTAATAATTTTCCAATTTTGATTTGCATTTCCTGCTACGTATGGCCATAAATGCATACCATTACCATTGTTTCTATCTACGACCTTTTCGCAATGTAAAGGTTCTAAAAAATAATCTTCACCAACTTTAGTAATCCCCCATTTTTGATGATTACCACTAGTCGAATTATACGTTCCTAAATTAAGATTAGCATTCTCTGCCTTTTCATTTTTATTACAAGCAGCATAAGGCACTTCTAAAAATTCATTATTTCTAAGATTTTTAATCGTGTAATAAGTACCTTCTTTGGTGATTTGCCATTGTGCACTAATATCGGTAGTTTCCGCTGTATTCACAACACGTCCATTAGGACTATTAATTTTAAAATCATTAGTTGGATTTTGAATATAGTATACTCCATCAGCTAAATTAGCATCTGGTCTAACATTATCCTCAACTCCTGTATTACAACTTTCTCCTGGTAAATCATAACAAATACCTGTAGGGCCTTGGATTATATTCCAATTTGGTCCAGGTACCCAGTTATCTCCTACTTCATAAGCTCCAACATCAGGAGCTGCGCCAATAAAACCATTAGTATAACCACTAATAACTCTACCTGCATCTACTGCTAATGTTCCATTATTTAACCTATAATTGTTCGCATTAAAGTTTATAAATGAGGTTTGATCTACAAGGTTGTTTTGTTTATCAGACTGTGGCTCCCAAGTCCCTTCTGTTTCCTGATTTCCACCTTGATCAGTTCTATACGTATCCGTAATATTATTCCATACTTTAACATTAGTAAACGCCGTACCTGCTTTATGCCAAGCTCCCATAGTACCGCCATCAGCTTTGACTAACGTATTATTAAATATATCAATATCCTTTCCATTCCAATTAATTTGAATATTTGTCCACTCGACATTCCAAACCACATTACGGTATACTCTAACATTTTCAGCATCATTATCTAAATAAATCCCTGCTGCTTTCTTCAATTCGCCTCTACTTTCCGCGTCATGAAACCAGTTGTGATGAATATCCATATTTAAACCTTTGTTAATGGTATAAAGTAAACCACAATCATCAGCAATAAGGTTACTATAAGAGATATCATTCCAAGCAACTTCAGAATTTTTGCTTGTTATCTGAATACCATCTCTACCACCACGAGAGATATTATTACGTAAAACCTTCGTGTTTTTACCTCTAGCCATGACAGGAGCATCATAAGAACCTAAAAAGTCAAAATCATGAATATAATTATTCCTAATGATTGTAGCATCTCCAGAATCCCAAACACCTGTTCCGTCTCCAAAACCTACTTCAGAATTTTCAATAATGGTGTTTTTAGATCCATATTTAATATCAACTGCATTGATACCCGAATTAAAATTTGGACTAATACCTCGTGTCATACTTCCATATAACACCTTTACTCCTTTTAAATTATTTCCGTTTCCTTTAATACTTACTGTACCTCCAAATAGGGCAAGATTTTCAATATGTATATAATTACGATTTTCTAAGTCAGCGGTCACGCGTCTTTTTGCCATTTGCACTTCTCCATCATTAGGTTTTACACCACCAGGTAGTTGCACAAAAAGTGTGTTTGTGTTAGCGTCAAAGTACCATTCGTTTTGATAATCTAAGGCTTCTTTAATGCCTTCTAAATAATAATCGCCTTTATCTCCAGGTGGATGTGCAGTAATTATCCAATTTTGATTTTTGACCGCATCAAAAGTTACTCTTCCAGAAGATTGGTTTTTTATCCGCGCTCTCCATGTTGTCCATCCTGATCCTGAACGGTCTCCGTAAAACATAATAGACCCTCCTTTTGACCATGGCCAATTTGGAATATCTCCATCTGTTAAAAAAGCATTTATAGACACCTCATCTTGACTTCCGCCCTCATTACGTAATGAATTTAATGTAAAACGATCGCCATCGGTATTATTGGGCCATCTGGCTAAATCCAAAACGGTAGCGCCTCGGATTACAAAATTACGTTGCTCTAAGTCCCAATTTACAGTAGTTTTCCATATACTGCCTCCATCAGATGTCCACCCGCTTAAGGCTTGCATTGCTGAAATAATAACTTTTTCTCCTTGTTTAGAGGTATAAACAATAGGGTTTCCTGGTGTTCCTGATTTTGAAGGTTTGATAGTTTCCTCATAAGTCCCCTCTCCAATAACAATAGTATTACCAGGATTAGCTACTGCAGATGCTTTTGCTATTGTTTTAAAAGGTTGATTTACTGTGCCTGGATTGGCATCATCTCCTGTTTTTGAAACATAAATGCGCTGTGCATGTATGCGACTAAATGAAAAGAGCACAACTAACGTTATGACTCCTTTAAAGACATTAATTAATTTCATGATTTAATAATTTAATGGTTGATAATTTATTATTTGATAAAATTAACGTCTTTTTTTAACAAAAAACATCTCTTCATCGTGTTTTTAGATAAAAAAAGTAAAATCATTCAATAAGATATAAACCACAGCTTATTTAATGTTTTAGTTTCATAAATTTCATGGTATACTGACTACTTTCAATCAGCAAAACAGAAAACATGTAAGAGCTTTTTAGTCCAGTATTAACAAAAGAGAAACTGACACAGATCAAATAAGAACTTTATAAAAAACTGTACCAAGACAAAGCACAATTATGATGAGCTTTTCTTTTCTAAACAAAGCTAGTATTTTAAAAAAAGTAAGCGAAAAACCACTGAAATCTGAACCATTACATTTTTCACTGAATTCAGGGTGTAAAAGTTTTATAAAGAATAAGACCTTTGCATTTTGAAACAAATGTAATACTATAAATATGACATTAAAAGAGCTATCATTATCACAAAAAACGGAGTTAACATCCGCATGCTTTACTGACTTAAAATCATGGACTTTAACTATTGAAAATAATGAGGTTTTCAGAGAACAACATAAAATAGCTTTCGATATAGTAAGGACTATTTATAAAATTAATGAGTCAACTTCTATTAAATAAGCAAAAACATAGCTGAATATAACACTAAATCAAAAAACCGTTAGATGTAAACGCTTACCTCTAATCAAATACTAATTACGTTCAAAAAACGAACTATTTTAAGTCAACAAACCCAAACACTAAGTAAATTATTACTCTCAAAATTTAAAATTAATTTTGCCGATTTTTTAAAATTTAATTTCATGAAACACACGATTACTTTACTTTTTTTATTTTTAAGTCTTACGTCTTTGTCACAAACCGAATTCTCATCGCTTTGGAATACGTCTAATACTGACACAGGGACTTCTGCAATTAACGAAATTAAAATACCAACAAATCCAGCGTATACTTATAATTATAATATAGATTGGGGAGATGGACAAACAGACACTGGAGTTACCGGAGATATCACTCATACTTATGTAACTCCAAACACGTATACAATAACTATAAGTGGTACATTCCCTTCTATATATTTTAATAATCAAGGTGATAAATTAAAAATTATAGAAATTTTAAACTGGGGTAATATCCAATGGAAAACCATGGAAAATGCTTTTTATGGTTGTGAAAATTTAAATTTTGATGCCATAGATGCTCCTGATTTATCACAGGTAACAACGCTTAAAAACATGTTTAAAAATGCCGAAGCTTTCAACGGTATTATAAATCATTGGGATGTAAGTACCATTACAGATCTTTCAGGTATCTTTTATGGCGCTTCTATTTTTAATAGACCTTTAGACTTATGGAATACAGGTAATGTTACAGATATGTCAGAAACATTCTACAACACATCAAGCTTCAATGAGCCTCTAGACAATTGGAATACAGCACAAGTAACGACAATGTCTAAAATGTTTTATTCTGCTTCTGCATTTAATCAAAGTATAAATGGTTGGGAAGTTAGTAATGTAACAGATATGTCTTTCATGTTTTATAACACCACTTTTAACCTTCCATTAAGTAGTTGGTTAGTTAATAATGTAACTGACATGTCTTATATGTTTAGAGACGCAGATTTTAATCAACCTATAGAAATTTGGAACGTAAGTAATGTACAAGACATGTCGTATATGTTTTATAAAAATACAGTCTTTGATCAACCACTAAACAGTTGGATAGTTAGCAGTGTTACCAATATGTCTCATATGTTTGATGGATACTTTGGAAGTACTAGATTTAACCAGCCAATTAACGATTGGGACGTTAGCAATGTAACCAACATGAGTTTCATGTTCAGGGATAACAGATATTTTAATCAACCTTTAAATAGTTGGATTGTTAGTGCGGTTACAGATATGGAGTCGATGTTTGATGGTGCAACTCAATTTAATGAGGATATTACAACCTGGGATGTTAGTAATGTTGTTGATATGCAATCAATGTTTGAAACTGCTTATCTATTTAATCAGGATATTACAGGTTGGGTTGTTAGTAATGTTACTAATATGAATAATATGTTTCGTTCTGCAAATGCGTTTAATCAAGCTATTGCAAGTTGGGATGTTAGTAAAGTAACAGACATGAGTGCTATGTTTGCATCAAATACTACTTTTAACCAACCTCTTGAAATATGGGATGTCAGTAAGGTTAAAAATATGAGTTCTATGTTTAGTTCAGCACGTGTTTTTAATCAACCTTTAAATGGTTGGGTGACTTCAGAAGTAACCAATATGTCATACATGTTTTACTCCTCTACGACTAACCCTTCAACTTTTAACCAACCATTAAATAACTGGGACACGTCCTCCGTATCCAATATGTCTAGCATGTTTAGAAATGCAACTGCATTTGACCAGAGCTTAGCATCCTGGAACATAAGTAACGTAACAAACATGGCCGACATGTTAGATGATTCTGGTTTGTCTCAAACTAATTACGATAACACATTAATTGGTTGGGAGGCGCAAACGGTAAGAAATTACGTAACACTTGGTGCAGAAGGATTAAACTATTGCGATAGTTTGAACCAACGACAAAACCTAATTGATAACTCTAATTGGACAATAAATGACGATATTATTAATTGTTCATTTGTAATTTGTACGTCTTTGGTTTCTCCTCTTAATGGTGATACTAACGTCCCATCAAATACAGATATAATTTGGGAAATGGTTCCTGGAGCTACAGGTTATAAAATTAGTTATCGAATAGAAAATAGTGGTGTCGTTACTACTGTAGTAACAGACCTAGATGTCGGTAATGTAACTGGTTTAGACTTGACAACAGATTTAACACCTGGCGACACTGTTTTCGTAACCGTAGTGCCTTACAATGCAACAGATGGAGATGCTATAGGATGTACAGAAGAAAGTTTTAGTGTTATATCTAGTTGGGTTAATGACCCTACAGCCTTTAAAATTACTATAGACACCAGTCTATCACAAAGCTATACTAGTGATGATAATCAAATTAGAATAGATGCTAACTCTGGATATCCAGATTACCTAACTTATAATTACTCTATAGACTGGGGAGATAATCAATTCAATAATAATGTAACTGGAGGTATTACCCATACTTACCTTGTCCCAGGTATTTATACCATCAGTATTATTGGAGACTATCCAGCTCATTACTATTCTAATTTTGCTCGAGACAATCAAAAATTACTGTCTATAGATCAATGGGGAACCCAACAATGGCAATCAATGAAAAACGCATTCTATTATTGTAGAAATATGGAATACAACGCTACAGACTTACCTGATTTGTCACAGGTAACAACCACATATCGTATGTTTGGTTCTACCAATCTTTTTAATGGTAATATAAACGATTGGGATGTTAGTAATATTGAAGACATGTCTAGTATGTTTCAAAGTGCTACTGCTTTTAATCAACCTTTAAATGATTGGGATGTATCCAATGTCAACAATATGAATTATATGTTTTATGGGACTAGCATTTTTGACCAACCATTAGACAATTGGGTGACAAGCAATGTTACTAGTATGAACAGTATGTTTTCTTATACTAGTGCATTTAACCAAAACATAAACAGCTGGGATGTAAGCGCAGTGACCAGTATGAAACAGATGTTTAATAGAGCAAGTCTATTCAACCAACCTCTACTTGATTGGGATGTGACCGCTGTTATCACCATGGAAGAAATGTTTAACAGCGCAAGCAACTTTAATCAACCAATAGACAATTGGATTGTTAGTAATGTCACTAACATGTCTTCAATGTTTGAAAATGCAACAGCTTTCAATCAAAATATTAATAGTTGGAATGTCACTTCTGTGAACGACATGAGTTCTATGTTTGAAAGTGCGACTAACTTCAATACGCCTTTAGATAACTGGATTCCAATTGCAGTAACCAACATGCAGTCTATGTTTGAAAGCGCAGAGGTGTTTAATCAAGACATTAGTGCCTGGAACGTAACCAATGTTATAAATATGGCGTCAACATTTAAAAACGCTAAAGCTTTTAACAAACCACTAAATGGATGGGATGTCAATTCTGTAGTAGATATGACCTCTATGCTTGAATACGCCGAAGTCTTTAACCAACCATTAAATCTTTGGGATGTTAGTGCTGTTGCTAACATGTCTTCTATGTTTAAAAATGCTTCGCTATTTAACCAAGACTTAAACGATTGGACCGTTAGCTCTGTTACTTTAATGCCTTCTATGTTTGAAAACGCTAGTGCTTTTGACTCACCAATTAATGATTGGACTGTTGCTTCTGTTACTAATATGGAAAGTATGTTTAAAAATGCCATACTTTTTAATCAAACACTAAACAATTGGAACACTGGTGAAGTATTAACCATGGCAGAAATGTTTTATGGTGCCTCTAATTTTAATCAAAATATAGACATTTGGAATGTGTCCTTTGTTAACACAATGCAAGCCATGTTTAAAAATGCAACAAGTTACAATCAAACCATGAACTCATGGAATGTGGCTTCTGTAACAACTATGGAAGAAATGTTTCGAGGGGCTAGCATTTTTAATGGAACTATCGACAGCTGGAATGTAAGAGGTGTGATCACTATGGAAGAAATGTTTTACGACGCCATAGCTTTTAATCAATCGCTTAATAACTGGAAAGTTCTTAATGTGTCTAATATGATCTCTATGTTTAGAAACGCAACAGCTTTCGATCAGAATTTAGACGATTGGAATATTGGAACCACAGATATGAAATACATGTTCAGTAATGCCACAGCTTTTAATCAACCGTTATCGGCTTGGGATGTTAGTAACGTGACCAACATGCAATACATGCTTGATTATACTGCATTATCTAGAGAAAATTATGATACAACATTAATCGCTTGGTCTGAGCTTGCCTTAAATTCTAATATAAATCTTGGTGCTCAAAATCTATTGTATTGTGATGCTCAAGCACAAAGACAATCTATAATTGATACTTATGGATGGACTATTACAGGAGATATTTTAGACTGTCCTATACCAACTTGTACTCAATTAATTTCACCTTTAAATGGAGACATCGATGTACCTGTTAACACAAACATCAATTGGGAACCAACACCTTACACTAACGCCTATTTATTAACTGTCGTAGCACAGCCTGGTAATATCCTATTAGTGGATAACGAAACAGTTACTGAAACATCTTATCAATTTTTATCAGATTTTTCAGGAAGTGAAATTGTAGAAGTTACAATTACACCTTTTAATGATGAAGGACAAGCATTGGCTTGTACAACCGAAAGTTTTACTATTACCAATAATAGTACACCAACAGTGCCAGATTGTACAACATTAACATTACCATTACATGACAGTATGGATATAGCTGTAGATACTGATATAGAATGGGAACCAATTGCTAGTGCCGATGGGTATAGAATCACAGTAGGAACAACTTCTGGTGGTAATGATATACTAAATGATATCGATGTTGCCAATGTAACAGCCTATCAATTAACTACAGACCTTCCTGAAAACACTATAATTTATGTGCAAATAACACCATATAACACTATTGGAGATGCCATAACATGTGCCGAAGAGAGTTTCACCACAGAAACTATTCCTGTTGCTCCAGAGTGTACTAGCTTAACACTACCCTTAGATGGTGCTACAGATGTCTTAATAGATACAGATTTTTCTTGGAATGCTATCCCTAATGCTACAGGGTACTTACTGTCATTAGGGACCACTAGTGGTGGTATTGAAATTCTTAATAGTATTGATGTCGGAAATGTAACAACTTACGATCTTCCTAATAACTTAGATACTAATCGTTTAATTTTTGTAAACATAACACCTTATAACGCTGTAGGTGATGCTATAGGTTGTGCTGAAGAAAGTATTAGAACCGGAGATGCTGCTTCAACAGATCCTCCAAATTGTACCAGTCTAACTACACCATTAAACAATGCAACTGACGTGGACATTACGACGGATTTAAGTTGGACTGCTATAACAGAGGCTACTGGATATATAATCTCTGTAGGGACTACAACTGGTGGTACTGATATTTTAGATAACCAAGATGTTGGTAATGTAACTACTTATAACCTAGTTTCTGATTTACCTGAAACAACTACAATATTCGTAACAATTGCACCATATAACGCGATAGCTACCGCTACAGGATGTACTGAAGAATCATTTACAACTGAAACGCTACCTACGCCTCCTAACTGTACAACTTTGACTAGTCCACTAGACAACGCAACTGACGTAGACATTACTACGGATTTAACTTGGAATGCGGCAACTGACGCAACTGGATATAGTATCTCTGTAGGGACAACTTCTGGCGGAACGGATATTATAGATAACCAAGATCTTGGAGATGTAACAACTTACAACTTGGTATCAGATTTACCTGAAACAACTACAATATTCGTAACCATTACACCATATAACGCTGTTGGTAATGCAATAGGATGTACTGAAGAAGCATTTACAACTGAAACGCTACCTACGCCTCCTAACTGTACAACTTTGACTAGTCCACTAGACAATGCAACTGACGTAGATATTATTACGGATTTAACTTGGAATGCGGCAACTGACGCAACTGGATATAATATCACTGTAGGGACAACTTCTGGCGGAACGGATATTATAGATAACCAAGATCTTGGAGATGTAACAACTTACAACTTGGTATCAGATTTACCTGAAACAACAACCATATATGTTACCATTACACCATATAACGCTGTTGGTAATGCAATAGGATGTACTGAAGAAGCATTTACAACTGAAACACTACCTACGCCTCCTAACTGTACAACTTTGACTAGTCCACTAGACAATGCAACTAACGTTGACATTACTACGGATTTAACTTGGAATGCGGC
>NZ_BCBW01000008.1:0-6288 GCF_001315805.1 Olleya sp. ITB9 | reverse complement strand
CCACTAGACAATGCAACTGACGTAGATATTACTACAGATTTAAGTTGGAATGCGGTAACTGACGCAACTGGATATAGTATCTCGGTAGGGACAACTTCTGGTGGAACGGATATTATAGATAACCAAGATCTTGGAGATGTAACAACTTACAACCTTATATCAGATTTACCTGAAACAACAACCATATTTGTTACCATTACACCATATAACGCGGTGGGTAATGCAGTAGGATGTGCTGAGGAAGCATTTACAACTGAAACGCTACCTACGCCTCCTAACTGTACCACTTTAACTAGTCCACTAGACAATGCAACTGACGTAGATATTACTACAGATTTAACTTGGAATGCGGCGACTGACGCGACTGGATATAGTATCACTGTAGGGACAACTTCTGGTGGAACGGATATTGTAAATAACCAAGATCTTGGAGATGTAACAACTTACAACCTTATATCTGATTTACCTGAAACAACAACAATATATGTTACCATTACACCATACAACGCGGTTGGTAATGCAGTAGGATGTGCTGAGGAAACATTTACAACTGAAACCTTACCTACGCTTCCTAACTGTACAACTTTGACTAGTCCACTAGACAACGCAACTGACGTAGACATTACTACAGATTTAACTTGGAATGCGGCGACTGACGCAACTGGATATAGTATCACTGTAGGGACAACTTCTGGCGGAACGGATATTATAGATAACCAAGATCTTGGAAATGTAACAACTTACAACCTTATATCTGATTTACCTGAAACAACGACCATATATGTTACCATTACACCATACAATGCGGTGGGTAATGCTACAGGATGTACTGAGGAATCATTTACGACTGAAACCTTACCTACGCCTCCTAACTGTACAACTTTGACTAGTCCATTAAACAACGCAACTAACGTAGACATTACTACAGATTTAAGTTGGAATGCGGCAACTGATGCAACTGGATATAGTATCTCTGTAGGGACAACTTCTGGTGGAACGGACATTGTAAATAACCAAGATCTTGGTAATGTAACTACTTACAACCTTATATCAGATTTACCTGAAACAACAACCATATATGTTACCATTACACCATATAACGCGGTGGGTAATGCAATAGGATGTTCTGAGGAAGCATTTACAACAGAAACGCTACCTACGCCTCCTAACTGTACAACTTTGACTAGTCCACTAGACAACGCAATTGACGTAGACATTACTACGGATTTAACTTGGAATGCGGCGACTGACACAACTGGATATAGTATCTCTGTAGGGACAACTTCTGGTGGAACGGACATTGTAAATAACCAAGATCTTGGTAATGTAACTACTTACAACTTGGTATCAGATTTACCAGAAACAACAACCATATATGTTACCATTACACCATACAACGCGATGGGTAACGCTACAGGATGTACTGAGGAAGCATTTACGACTGAAACGCTACCTACACCTCCTAACTGTACAACTTTGACTAGTCCACTAGACAACGCAACTGACGTAGACATTACTACGGATTTAACTTGGAATGCGGCAACTGATGCAACTGGATATAGTATCACTGTAGGGACAACTTCTGGTGGAACGGATATAGTAAATAACCAAGATCTTGGTAATATAACTACCTACAACTTGGTATCAGATTTACCTGAAACAACAACAATATATGTTACCATTACACCATACAATGCGGTGGGTAATGCTACAGGATGTACTGAGGAAGCATTTACGACTGAAACATTACTATACCCTCCGACATGTACAACATTAATTAATCCAATCAATAATGAAACTGACGTTGTTTTAGACACTAGTATTGACTGGGAGTTGGTTGCTACAGCTGACGGTTACACCATCTCTATAGGCTCTACATCTGGTGGGACTAATATTGTAAATAATCAAGATGTTGGTAACACAACCTCGTATACTGTAGTGGATGACTTAATTCAAAACCAATCGTACTTCGTGACCGTAACACCTTACAACGCTGACGGTGAGGCACAGGGCTGTTCAGAAAGTAGTTTTACAACATTAACAATTCCTAAAAATGATGTAAAATATGGTTTCTCACCAGATAACGATGGTATAAACGACTTCTGGCATATCGAAGGTATAGAAATGAACCCTAACAACACCGTTACCATTTTTAACCGTTGGGGAGATATGGTATTTCAAATTGAAAATTATAATAACACCACTAATGTCTTTAAAGGTATAGCCAATAAAAAGACTAAAATAGGTGCAGATGTATTACCAGAAGGAACTTACTTCTTCCATTTTGATATTGATGGCCCTCATAATTTCGACAAATTAAAAGGATTCGTAATTATAAAAAGATAATCCCAAAGCAATGAATATTACAAAAAAAACAATCACACTTGTCATAATTATAGGGTTCACCTACTGCTTAAAAGCACAACAAACCCCTACTTTTTCAGAGTATAACTATAACCCATTTATCATTAACCCAGCATACGCTGGGTTAACAGAAAATACAGAGTTTACATTAAGCAATACTGGCTTTTTCAATCAATTTGATGGCAGCCCAAAAAGTTTCTCTTTTAGTGGACACGGATCTTTAAATAGAAACAAAATAGGAATTGGTGCTGGTATAACACGTGATAAAATTGGGGTCACAACCTCTACCGCTTTTTTCGCTGCCTATTCTTATAAAATATTTTTCGACTTTAAAAGCAATAGACCGTATTGGCAATTGTATGACGCTGGGGTCTTATCTTTTGGTATCACTGCTGGATTACAACAGTATCAAAATAACTTAACAGAATTGGGGATTTTAGACGACCCTAAGTTCTCACAAGATATAAACGCAACAATTCCTACAATAGGGTTCAGCGTTCTATTCAATCATGCCTCATTTTATGTTGGACTTTCGACACCTAATGTTATGGGAGACCGTCTAGCGTCCGATAGTGATTTAGTATTAAACAGCCCCTATTATGGCTACATTGGGTACCGTTTTTATAATAATCGTTTTAAAGATTTTATGATCAAACCAAATATCCTGCTAAAACACGAAGAAGGCGCACCACTTCAAGCAGATTTTAATGTGTCACTTAGTTATAAAAACAAACTAGAAATTGGTACAGGGTATAGAACCAGTAATGCTATAAACTTTTTAGCCGGAGTCTATCTGTATAAGCATTTACGTGCAATATACACTTACAACCTAGCTAACAAAAACACAACTTTTGGAAGTACACATGGTATAATACTAAGCCTTCAACTTGGTGACGGTTACAGTAATGATTAATTTTTTCAGTACATCCATAAACAAAAACAGACGCTTTAATTAGTGTCTGTTTTTGTTTTATATAAATGCATTTAAAAATCCAAAATGGGCAGATTCATTAATAGATGTCATTCAAAACACAATAAATACAGTGTTGATATTGATTACAAAATAAAAGAGGTATTAACAGAACCCTAGATAAAACACCTCCAGAATATGACAAGTTAAAAGCAATCGCAATCCAATACCTTTAATGATAGAGGCTAATCAAAAATACGTAGTTATACGTATTGTACTTGCAAGTGCATTATTGTAATTTAGCTTTTAATTATACAGCTATAATAAAATGAAACTTATTTGATATAAGTTACTAAAAGTTGTCATAACGGGAAATATAACCCCAAAACAACTATATTAGTTGTCATATAACCAGTTGCCAGTAATTTAAAAAACAAGGCCTGTACTCAACAACTTAAGTAAAACTCTGTAATTGAGACAAATCTAAAATATTATATTCAATATTATTAAGTTTAAATATAACATAAGAAAAAGTATTTAATTCTAATTTCTCTACTTCTAATATAATTTCTTCACAATTTGGCACAATTAACATTCTATTGTTTGATTTTAAAACGTTGTAATTACAGTCAATTAACTCAACACTTCCTGACTGTAAAATAAAACTAGCTGTAGATGAGTTATTTATAATAAATTGATTATCCTTCTTATTATAAGTAATTATCACATCTCTACTCATTTTAATTGTATTTGAATATCTCCAGATATGATCAGCTTTATCAAAATGCTTTAATTTAAAAACAAGCCTATCAATTGAAACATAAGGGTTATTATTAAAAAAACTTCCCTTACCTACTGCCTCTATTCGACTTTTCAATGCATTATTAAATGCAACAACAGTATTTTGTGAAAAATCATTATATTCGAAATTCTTACTAGAAGTATATGGTAAATACTTGTTTTCTATAATCTTACCAATCACACACC
Source organism: Olleya sp. ITB9 (assembly GCF_001315805.1). Lineage (NCBI taxonomy): Bacteria > Pseudomonadati > Bacteroidota > Flavobacteriia > Flavobacteriales > Flavobacteriaceae > Olleya > Olleya sp. ITB9. The sequence continues at coordinate 2,027 of NZ_BCBW01000008.1, read as the reverse complement.
TTTCTCCGTGGCAATCTAATTCATGCGTATTAGTTCCACAATTGAAAATTCTTTTATCAGAATCTCTGCATTGAGATTTAACAAATGAGGTAGAACAATATTCAAAATGCATTAAAATCCATTCTTCAAATGATATAGATGAAAAACCAATATTTACAGTTTTATTACATTCCTCTTTATTTTTGGATAATAAATATGCATTAAGATGATCTGGATGTCCATCTTTATCATATACTGCCCATAATTCCGAATAACCTTTTTCAAAATATGCTAATTGAGCCTTTCTTATATAACATGTAGGTTGAGCTTTATATTCATCTTCTATTATATAATCCTGAGGTTCCTCAATAATAGCCTTTCTAATTGATCTTTTTTTTGCGCCATTTCTTAATTTAAAATTAGCAACTTCTTCATCAATTTGTAATTGCTCTTCTTTAGGAATTGGTAGAATTCTAATAAAAATATTTTTATTATTTTCAATAGTTTCATTTTTTAAACTATGAAAATAGTCAGGTTCTGATCTTTGCCCTTCACATACAATTAAAATTGTTTTTCTAAATTCTTGTGACATGAGTTAAAAGAATTCTTTTAATGATTTTATTTGTGGTACACCTCCAAATTTACCCGACAAATACCATTTATCAAAAGAAGTATCTTCTCTCAAATTCTCAAAATCTTGCAAACTATATAAATCAGTTTCTCCTTTTTCACTCTTTTCAGTAATCCACACTTGATCTTTTCTAATTAAATCTTTATCTAATAGAGAAATGTCATGAGTTGTAAAAATTAATTGTGCGCGATTTTTATTAATATCTGGATCTTGAAAAAGCATTACAATCATTTTAGTTATAAATGAATGTAAACTAGTGTCTAACTCGTCAATTATAAGAACAGAACCATCTTCCAATGCTTCAATAATTTTAGCACCTAATACAAATAAAGATTGTGTTCCCACCGATTCTTCTAATAAAGATAAGTTAGTAGTTCCTATTAAATTATTACCATCGTATAAATCATGAACACCACTAATATAAAAATCACTTTTTTTCCATAAATAGTCAATTTTTCTTTCAGGAGATTCACCTTTTTTATTAATATTTATACCTGTTATTTTTGTGTCAGCATAATTAATTAATTTTTCCAATTTAAATTTTAAAGTTTCATTTTCTAACAAATCTTCAGAAACCTTATCATTTAATAATTCATAATGTATTTTATTAGTGGTATTATAAACATACATTTTTTTAAAATACAAATAAACGTCACTAATTACTTCATGAGGTTCATCAACCCCAAATTTCGATAATAATAACTGATTTTTAAAAACTGTAATTTCTTTCTTACCGAATTTATCACCCAAAAACCCTTTTTGTATATTTTTATCTGTTTCAGTATGTCTCTCAAAAAGTACAACTTCTCTTTTTTGAGGATAATAACACAAAGATTCTTCTAAAACATTTTTATGTTCTATTTTAGTTACATATTTATATTTAATAGAATCAATTAAAAACTCAATTGTAATTTCTACTGGGGAAGTATTTGTTTCCTTATTAAATTTAAAGGGGTCATAAATTAGAAGAGAATCATCAACAGCTGGTTTTTTTATAATTAGATTCCTTAATTCAAAAAAAGCTCTTACAATATTAGATTTACCCGATGCATTTGCTCCATACATTAAGGATGTTTTTAAAACTTTAAAATCATTAATTTCGAAATAATTAAAGTCTTTAGCTTTAGAACTACTCGCTTCTAAAGTATAAATTACTTCATCTTTATAAGATCGGTAATTCTTTAATTTTATATTTAAAATCATCTTGTTGTAATTTTTATGCAAAAATACAAATTAAAGACATAAAATAAACCTTTCAAACCTTATATTTTACATAAAAAAAGCAAATTCAAGTTACTATAACGATATTTTGTTCTTTTTGAGAGAATAATTAATGCTCTATTGTTGACTGATTAAACCAAGGAGTGAAACTTATGTGAATATATGGAATTTCGAAATAAAAACTACTGGCAACAAA
>NZ_BCBW01000007.1:0-2755 GCF_001315805.1 Olleya sp. ITB9 | reverse complement strand
CGCGGATTTTCTATTTGGTTTTTATTTACTAAATTACTTGCTAAACCACGCAACAAACCATATACAACAACGTTGTGGTTAATTACTCGCTCAAACAGAATGACAGTTGCCTAATCCAAAGATAGAGTTTACTCATTTGAGAATTGAAAAGTGATTGACTAAAACTAAATTTAAATTATTAACTTTAAAACCAACGGTATGAAACACAAACAATTGAAAAATTACCTTCAACTTGGAATAATACTATTTGGAATTGTACTTTTGAATAATTCCTGCGAAAAAGACATCTCTGATGAACAAATATTGGAAGAAAACAATAATGTTGTTGCACCGATTATAAAAACACTATCTAAAGACAATGCAGGAGAAACATTCCATAATTTAGCCTCTAGGTTTCAAATTGAGCGTTACTTACCATTAGAGCAGAAAAACCTGCAAGCTAGAACTACACAAGACACATTAGGTATAACTGTTTATACAAATGTCATTAAAGAAGTTACCTTAGGTGATTATAAATCTTACACTATGAAAATTGCTTCTGAAACTAATCAAATCAGTAAATTTTATAATCTAACCCTTGAAGACAAGAATGGGCAATCTGATATGTTTGTAACCCAATACACACCAACACAAAGCTGGCTTAACAATCAAAATGAAAGGTTTGAAGGAAACATATCTACAATGAGCCTTAATGACTTTACCCATATACCGCCTGACGATGGAGGTGGAGGGACGGATACTGGCATAGGTATAGGAGGTACAGGAAGTGGTTATCCGCCTGACCCACAAGGAAGTCCCTAGTACCCAACAGATTGCGATGGTGTAGTAGTAGTAGTTACTTATGAAACCATTGCAGTACGCTGTGAATGTGTAACGCCTGGACATTTACCAGGAGGATGCACTAATTGTTCAAGCCCAGGATATTATGTAGATATCCCTTATTACTATTGTGATGAGACCGATTATGGTCCTGACCCATGGGATAATACTGGAAACCCTAATACAGGAGGAGGTGGAGGCAGTTCAGGAAATGGTGGTGGTACACCACCTGACAACACACCAATAACTGTACTTATTCCGCCTGGTGAAGCATGTGAAAATCCACCACCTGGCGATTTAAATGGCGATTGTCAGTTAAACGCTTATAAAAGCTGTCTTTTACAAGGTAATAGCCAAGAAATCTGTGATTGCGTGGCTGATGGTGGCACGCTTATTGAATGCCAAGAAGATATAAAATGTGAACGATTGAACAGATTAGTACAAACCGATGGTTTAGGCTCAAATATATTACCTGTGGTTAACCAATTAAGAACCAAACTAAGTGCAGGTAATAACGAATGGTCTATAAATTATAAAAATGTGTGGTCAGAAGATGGTAGAAAAAATGTACCTGATGATGATGGTATACAAGAAGGTCCTTCAGATGAACGCTCACCTTTTAATTATGGTAACACATGGGTTGGTTTTATACATACACACCCTGAAGGAAAGTTTAATATCTTTTCTTGGCTAGATATCAGAGCTCTTAAATTAGTTCATACTGACTCTAACAATGACTTTAATGATGAAATATTTATTATGGCTGTAGCGCCAAACAATATAACGTATGCCTTAAGAGTAAATAATATTCAAACCCTTATTGATAAAATTGATGCCGATATGCAAAATGCTAAAGGAAGTAATGATGATGAAAAAAGAAAAAACATCATGAGAGGAATGGCAGAAAAGTATACAGAGAGTAACAACTTAGAACAAAAATTTTTAGAACTTTATGGTGACTATGGCATATCCTTATATGAAGCCACAGATGCTAATTTAAGTAATTGGAAACGATTAGAGTTAGATGAAAATGACAACGAAACAGTAAACGAAACCCCTTGTAATTAAAACTTAAAATCATGAAAAAAATAATATTAATAATAACAATTGGATTAATTTTTTACAATTGTAAAGCACAAAGTCCAGTGTTAAATATGGAAACAACCTTCAGTAGTGATGTTCCTGTTAATGCTTATTATAAAGATGCAAATAACATATTAAATAATTTTGAAGGCACATGGCTTTATACCAATGGTAATAACTCTTTAAAAATAATATTAGTAAAAAGTACCCAGCATTTCAATGGTAAATATTATGAAGATTTATTAATTGGCGGTTATCAGTACATAGAAAATGGTGTAGAAAAAATAAATACACTTACCGATGCCGACAATCTAAATTTAGGTGATAATGCTAGCATAGAAGGAAATAATATATATAATAATTGTAAATACTCACCTGTTGATGATTGTGTAGATGGGGAAAAGAATTTACACTTATCCATAAAAGATGTTCCTTTAGAAGGACATATAGGAGATTTAAGATTATTTAAAAGAACAATTAATGGACAAGAGGTTTTAAAAGTCAATATTTCAATGAATTATTTACGAGATGTAAGTGGTGAATTACCAGACCCAACATTACCTTGGAAAATGGAAAATATTGTATTGATTAAACAATAACTAACCACAACATAGTGTATAGCCAATTGCGGCTAATGGCTAAGACAAAGGTCAGTTTTTATTTGCAATAGTACCGCAAGTACAGCAGTTTAGAATTATAGATTTTGTTATCAGGTTTACCAACCAGATAGTTTATAAGGATAAAACCGCTGTACTTGCTCTTACTAAATCGAAAGAAAAAGCTAGTTTACACCGCAACAAGCCATACACGTTACCGTTGGCAACTATTATGACCCGTCCTGAATAAAGGCTAC
>NZ_BCBW01000006.1:0-19322 GCF_001315805.1 Olleya sp. ITB9 | reverse complement strand
CCGTATAAAATTTATTGCTGGCTTTTTGCTTACTTTCGAAAGTCCTCGCGGACTTTCTTTGTCAGTAATTATTTACTAACTTTACTGCAAAACCAACGCAACAAACCTTATACAACAACGTTGTACCCAATTTGAGAAATGAACGAACTAACATTTGAAATAAATTCTAACGAAGAAATTTGGGAACTTTTTGACAAGGACTTGAATATAATATTCATTCATAAGTTTCTACCAAATGAGGTAATTAAATGGTGGAAAACGGATTTAAAAACTCAAAATGGAACTGAATTCAAAAATCTATCTGTTCGTCAAATGGAAATGGATGTCCAAACTGACTTAAACGGACTGAAAAAAATACTGGAACTGAATACAAATCAATTGCGGATTTATCAATTTGAAAAACCTGTTTCGGACACTTTAGAAATTGAAAGATTGCCTGAAAAGAATCGTGATCTGATTTTGAAACAAAACGGATTAAAACATTTCTTTTTTGTGGACTTTGAGTTCGTTACAATTGGAAGTTTTGAATCTGAATTTATAAACGGAATAGAACATAACCCAAAATTTGAGAATCGAATTGCGGAAAGAAAACGAATATTAACCAAACAAAAAACTGGGTAAAACAATGTATAACCGCAATTACGGCGGATTCGACTACGTCCGAATCCACTCGGAATTGCTAACGTCAGTGCTTAACCAAAAATCATTAACTTTAATCCCGTAACTGACGGTTATACGAGACCGTTGTGTGTCATTTACAAAAAAAACTGAATACAAAAAATGGAAAATAAAACATACAAGAAAATATCTAATTGGTACCGAAAATTCCAAATTAGTAAATCACCTCAAATGAATTTAGTTTGGGGATTCTTTTTGTATACGCTCATTGGATTTATTTTACTGTCTATTCCTTTATTTCACAAAACCGACATATACTTTTTAGATAATTTGTTTATTTCGACATCTGCTATTTCAACTACTGGACTTGTAACTATAAGCGTTTTCGATTCCTATAATTTTTTCGGTCAGTTTGTTATTATGGCATTAATACAAATTGGCGGAATTGGATACATGACGCTAACGACATACTATTTAATATTTACCACAAAAAAAATAACCCATTGGCATAGTAAATTAATAGGTGCGGAATTTACTTTACCCAATACAATTCAGATAAAAGATTTCATCAAAAGCGTTATTGTTTTTACCCTAATAATGGAAACTATTGGTGCTATACTTTTCTACTTTGCCTTTACAAATTCTGGAATGGGAAGTTTAAAAGTAATTTGGTTTTCAATTTTCCATAGTATTTCATCATTTTGTACAGCCGGATTTGGATTGTTTAATGATGGTTTTGAAAGCTATCAAGACAATACTTTTATTAATACAATTATTTCTGTATTAGCAATTTCTGGTTCTTTGGGTTTTATTGTAATTACAGATTTGTGGTATCGAATTAGAGGTAAATCAAAAGAAATTTCGTTTACAACTAAAATCATTGTTTATGGCTTTTTGTTTTTGCTTTTTTTAGGTACTTTACTCATTTACACAACAGAGTCATCATCTATTCTTGGCTCAAATAGTTCACTAATGACATCTTTCTTTCAAGCAATGTCAGCTATGACAACTGTTGGATTTAACACGATACCTATCGGTAAATTATCTTTGCCAATATTGTTGCTTGTAACCTTTCTTATGTATATCGGTGCTTCGCCTTCGGGAACAGCAGGAGGAATGAAAATAACGACATTAACGGCAATGCTATCGATATTGAAAAGCCGATTGTTTGGTCAGAAAAAAATCACATTTTTAAACCGACTTATTCCATTTGAGAGAATATATGTTGCGACATCTACTTTTATGCTTTATACGAGTTTAATTTTCTTGTTTTCATTTTTACTTTCTTACTTTGAAAACTTTTCTTTTGAAAGCATATTATTTGAAGTAGCATCCGCTTTAGGAACTGTTGGATTAAGCACCGGAATTACTGGAGATTTATCTAACATTGGGAAAACATTGATAATTATTTTAATGTTTATTGGTCGAGTTGGAGTTCTAACTTTTGGATTTGCTTTGTTGCAACAAAAAGATAACGATTCTAAAAAAATCAGAGCTGATGATTTGGCTGTATGAAAAAATTAATATAAAGAAAAATACAAAAAAACGCCACACAACAATGGCTATAAGTAATTGCTTGTTCTCGCCTTCTTTGGAAATTCAGCAGGAATTTCCAACTTGGTGTGTACTTGCAAAGTTAAGTGCTAACCCACGCAACTACTCATAGCCGAGACCGTTGTGCTTAATTAGACAAAACTGTATTTAGACGAAGAACATATAATCAATCTAAAACGGATTTACGAATCTGAAAATGTATCGTTGCATAAAACGGACTTTGTTGACGAAGAAGGGAATTCACATCCAAATTATGAACGAGTTATATCAGAACTTGTAGCAATGGATTATATCGAAACGGAAAATGATGAAAATGTATTTTTCTTGACAACTTCTGGTTATGATTGCCTTGAGGAATTGAATGGAAAAAAGGAAAGAATAATACCTGAGAGAAGAGCAATCCAGTCTGAAAACCTGACTGAAATGATTCATAAGTTTGGAACTAAAAAAATTAAAAAGTACATCTTTATATGGTTAATATCATTTGGAATTTTTGTAGCAGTTTACAAGTACTTTTTTCCAAGTTCTTTTCAAAATAAAAAAACCGAAATTGAAGTAATATTGACGGATGAAATGGTTGACGACATAAAGGAACAAACTCAACAAAAAATAGACTCGATTAAAAATAAATAACTAAGCACAACAAAGTACTATAGTTAAAAACAAGTAAAAACGCATTAATTTTTCAATAAAACACTTCTGTAACTATTATCATAACCAAATCCTGATTTTACTATTGCAAAAGCTTGTTTTAATAGTGTATTACAAACCGCTATTAATGCTAATTTTTTACTCTTCCCTTTGGCTACTAATCCATCATATATTGCTTTGCAAGCATAGTTATATTTACAGGCATTAAAACTGCACATAAATAATAAATTGCGGAGCTTTTAATTCCCTATTTTACTAATTCTAGGACGTCCTTTTACACTACTCCCACTTTTACGGATCACTGGTGTTAAACCAGCGTAACTACATAATGTATTGTCCAAAAATAGTTAGACTAAAATTAAACAATTAATTACGGTCACTTATTAAAACACAAAATAATCACTAGCTAAAAAATACGTAGTTATACGTATTGTACTTGCAAACGCATTAATGTAATTTAGCTTTTAATTATAAAAAATACAACTATAATAAAATGACACTTATTTGATAGGTACTAACAAAAATTGTCATAACGGGAAATACAACCCCAATAACAACTATATTAGTTGTTATATAACCAGTTGTAAGTAATACCTGAAAACCGAACAAACATTGAAAAATAAGCTAATATCAAAAGCAATTTCGGAATTAAAAAGCCCAACTTTTGGAACAACTGAACAATATCTTGAGGTTCTTAAAGTAGAAATGGAAAATGGAAATCCAAAAATTGAGCGTGTTGACTTTGAATCTTTTGAAAAGACAAATGTTGTTTACTTTTCTATTGAAAATGAACCATTTTTTTTGAGTGTCTATTTCTCAAAAGAAAATAATGAAATAACTAACGTAGGAACTGAAAACGGAAATCAAGTTTATTTCACAGCAACATCCGAAAATCTGACTTTTGAGCAACTTTCGGAATTGACAAAATTGAGCGGACTTTCAGGTTGGAGCGTAAATGATGATAGAAAAGTTGGAAAAGGCAAATATAATTTTAGTCGTTTAACATTTGAGCCAATTAAAAGTAGAGCTTATGATTTAGATGAGAAACTAAAACTACTCTTAAATGAATTGGAAAAAGATACTAAAGGAATAAAAAAACTGACTGAAATAGCTGATGCTGGAATTTCAATTCATCATCAACAATATATTGACGGAAATAAAGGAATAAATTTCGATATTGAAATAATTAATCGATTGAGTAATTTGAATTTAGGAATTGACATTGACCAATATGTTCACGGAAAAGAATTAATTTCTGTACTCTGAAAAAAGTACTACTTACAACATCGTGTAAAATTAATTGCCAGTTCTAGCCTACTTACGAATATTCCTGCGGAATATTCTATTCGATTTTTATTTGCTAAATTACGTGCTTAACCACGCAACTAATCATACACGTTGGCAGTAATTAAAACACTCATATGAACCTATCTGCATACCCAAGAACAATAAAGGATATTTTAACATTGAATAGGAAATATATTATTCCTCGATTTCAAAGAGAATATTCTTGGGAAAAGGAAGAACTTCTAACATTTTGGAATGATATAATTAAACAAATTGGATACTCAAACAAAAATTTAGAAACTTCTGACTATTTCATAGGAGCATTAGTTTTAATTGGAGATGATTCTAATGACATAGAATTTGATGTTGTAGATGGACAACAAAGATTAACTACTATAACAATAATGTTTTCTGTTTTAACACAGTTATTAAAAACAATAGATGATAATTTAGCTAAAAGTTGTTATTCATATGTAGAAGGTAAAGATGGAGATTTCAATCCGTTTTTTAAATTGGAAAATGAAAATCCAAAGCCATTTTTACAAAGACGAATTCAAAATTTCGAAAAAGAACAAGCATACATTCCTGTAACTGAAGAAGAAAAAAACTTACTTTTTGCTTATGACTATTTTTACAAAAAACTAACAGAAACAAGTTTAAGTAAGACTTTTGAAACTTTAAAATTCAGAAAAGAGCCTTTTAAATACATAGATTTACTAAAAATAATAAGAGATCAACTTTTAGATTGCAAAACAATTTTCATAACCGTAAAAGACAAAAAGCAAGCGGAAAAAATATTTGAAACTTTAAATGCAAAAGGAAAAGATTTAGAAACAATCGATTTAATAAAAAACAAAATATTTGAAATCTTATCGGACGAACATCCTACTGATTTTGCTAAAGAAAATTGGAAAACAATTAAAACAACTTTAAGAGAAAGAGAATATGGAGTAAATATTTCGACTTTTTTTAGACACTTTTGGATTTCAAAATATGAGTTTCTAACAGAAAGAAAAATTTACGAATCATTTCAAAAAAATGTAACTCAAACAAAAAAAGAATATAAGTCCTTCATTAATGAATTAATAAAAGTTTCCGAATACTACTCAAAAATTATTTCACCAAATCAACTTGATTGGAAAGAGCAAGAAGGAAAAGATATTTACTATTCATTAGTTGCATTAAATACTTTTAGAGTCACACAACATAGACCCTTATTTCTAACACTATTTACTCTTTATGATAAAAAGCTAATTAATATAAACGTTCTAAGAGAAACTATCAATAAAATTGAAAAGTTTCATTTTCTATTTACTGCAATTTCATCACAAAGAGCTTCTGGATTAGAAAGTTTATATTCAAAACACTCAAGAAGTTTAAGAAAGCTAACTGACAAGGGAAAGATTAAAGATAATTTAAAAGATCTTTTTGAAAAATTAAAAACAAAAACGCCTGATATAGAAATTTATAAAACTAACTTTTTTAAACTCAGATTCACGAATAAAATTACAAGAGACAAAAAATTAATTCAATATATTTTCAGCACATTAGAGAATAACACAAAAGAAACAGACGAATTAAAAGTTTATAACATAACACTTGAACATATAGAAAGTCAAAAAAACAATGAACTTTGGGTTTCACAAATGGGAAACCTACTACCTCTTGATGGCAAGATAAATTCTAAAATAGGGAACATTGGCTTCGACAAAAAAATAGAAAAATTCAAAAAATCTGAATTGAAAACTGTCAAAGAATTTTGTATTAAATATGATACTGAAAAGAGTTGGGATAAAACAATTGCCGAAAATAGAACAAATGAATTATCTGAAATAACATACGAATTGTGGAAAATAAAATAACTACTGCCAACAAAGTACTGTGGTAAAAAACAAGTAAAAACTCATTAATTTTTCAATATGACACTTCTATAATTATTATCATAAATTAGTCCTGATTTTGCTATTACAAAAGCCTGTTTTAATAGTGTATTACAAACCGCTATTAATACTAATGTTTTGCTCTTCCCTTTAGCTATTAATCAATCATAAATTGCTTTGTAAGCATAGTTATATTTACAAGCATTAAAACTGCACTTAAATAATAAATTTCAAAGCTTTTAATTTCCTATTTTAGTAATTCGTGCAAGTCCTCTAAAAACATTTCAAAACCCTAAGACCAACACTATCTTTAGCATTTAAAGCATACAAAGCACCATCAACCATTTGGTAAAACCGTACACCAAGCACTAAAAGCCTAGTTCCAATCACAGTAGGCAAAGTATCAGGCGTTAAAGTCAAAGTAGATCCAGCATAACTACCATCCATAACTACAGGAGCTGCCATATGTAAAGCATAATCTAAACGCTCAAAATCAAAATCCAAAACACCATAAGTCAGTGCAATATGCGTGGCACCATCCACAAAACCAACCTGATTAATATTAAAATCAGTAAAGGTCAACGTGTAATCACTATCAGACACACCATACTCAAAAGGCAATACCTGTGGCACATCGCACGCTGGTGTATAATTAAACTGTTCTAATAATTGCAAACCTTCCGCCTGCCCTACACCATTAACTACCGTTCGCATACCACGTGCGTTAGTAGTATCTAAGGTCTTTAAACGCGTAAATAAGCCCATCAAACGACTATGAAAATGCGGAAACGTGTACCCCTTATAAAACGGAGCCAAAGCTAATCTAAACGCTTTATTAACTGAAGAACAATGCCCAAACTCATTAGCATTTTCACGCACACGCTGCATACTAGCCTTACTTTTTATAGCCTTTTTAGTAAACCCACCACCTGCTTTTCTGGCAATAGGTTTCCCGTGTAAATAATAAAAATTAACACCATTTATCGTCCCTACTAAGGGTATAATTCCTGTCTGTTTTGCCATATCCTCAAATTTTATATTAAACACCTATAATACAGTAATATACAAAATATTTTAATAAAGGTTATAGCGTGGTTATAGCATGCTTATAAAGTAGTTATAACATGGTTATAGCATGATTAAAGTGTATTAATAATAACCAAGCTTAATGCATAACTTAGCAATTCAAGCAGTAAGCGTTAAGGTGTGTGTATATAATTAGCATGGTTCTGGTTGACACATAAAATATTTTCAGATGTTATAAACAATTACTATGTCCTAAATTAATCTTCTAAATACAACACTACAACCTAAATAAACCCACAAAAAAGAAATATAAAACCATCACAATAGTATAAGATGTAAAAACTAAAACTGTAGGACAATTGTGATGTTTATAAGCTAACACACTAATCACCTTATCAATTACTTCTAAAACCAATTAATAATATAGAAAAGACCAACAAATACTAGGGTATCGTTTTAAATCTAAAATGAATTTAAGGCAACATGAATTGGTTAACCAATTTTTCATTATATTACTTAAGTTATTATAACCACCATTAATTATTTTTTAAATAATTAATTAGACACAACAAACTAAACTAAACTGAACTAAATGAAAATGATTAAAAAACAACACAACTTAGTATTAGGCTTAAGCCTATTAAGTATTGGACTACTAAACAGTTGTAAAGACCAAGTAAAAACCAATACCAATAAAGTTAATACAGTTATAAAAGATACTATTAAAGTCAAATATGCCAATTCTGTAATTCCGTTTTTTGATAACTGGAAGTTAATTTTAGGTGATGGATCTAATGCTGGAATTGCTAATAATTTTGAAAATAAAGACTTTTTCTATACTACAAATGATGGTAAAACAGATTGGGTTGTGTTTAAAACACCTAATGGTGGAGACACACACGGAACCTCTAATAACACCAGAACCGAATTAGCACAAATAAAAAAATGGTATCCAAAAACAGCAAACGATAAATTGACTGCCACACTAAAAGTAATGAATGTGTCTGCTACTGGAGATGCTCGTGTGGCTGCAACCCATTCGGTAGTTGTTGGACAAATTCATAGTGCTGATGCTTTTGAAAACGAACCGTTAAAGATATTTTATAAAAAGTATCCTGGACACGATAAAGGTTCTGTATTTTGGCATTACGAAATTAATACTGCTGGAGACGATAATTCAAAACGTTGGGATTATTCTTCTGCGGTTTGGGGTAACGACTTCTCGGTTGTTGGTAGCGATGCCAATACCTATCCAGAACAACCAAAAGAGGGGATTGCGTTAGGCGAAGAATTTAGTTATACAATTGAAGTGAAAAATGGTATTATGAATTTAACGTTTACAAGTCCAGGACATGAAACCAAAACATTTACTAAAAACATAATACAATCTGAATATACAACAGTAGCAGATATCCCTGAACAAACTAAACAACTATTTTTTCCAATAGGTCAAGATGGCGTAGAGCGTCCAGAAGCATACACAGGCGAAGGCTGCTTTTTTAAGCTTGGTGCTTATAACCAAACCAACGGAAAATCTCCTGAGGTAAATAAAAACTGGTGTTCTGGTGCCCAAACTCATAATGGAGATATTGCTAAACAATATGCAGATGGTAATTATGCTGAAGTTTGGTTTAAAACTGCTAGCATAAGCGTTAGTGATGCTGCAGTATCAAATGAAGGCTATTTTACTAAAAACGATTAATAACTATCTAACCCATAGTATAAACCACTTTGTAGTAACAAAGTGGTTTTTTTATTGTCTAACAGTTTTACTTTAATAAGGCTACTATAGCATCAAATTTCTTTTCTATAGCATAATCTAAAGCGGTTTTACCATTATTGTCTTTAATAGTGGTATCTGCTTTGTGTTGCAATAATAACTTTACAATGTCAATTTTATCATATTGGGTAGCAAAAGTTAAAGCTGTCGTTCCGTTATTATTCACTGCATTTAAGTCAGCTCCATTTTTAATTAAATAGTCTGCAAATGCAATATTACCTTTAAAACTAACACCAATCAGTGCAGTATTTCCTGAAGCATCTTTATCATTGATTGGGGCATGATGTTCAACCAAAACCTTTGTTGCTGCTTCATTATCAAAATAAGTAGCCAAAATTAATGGTGTAAATCCACGTTGGTCTTTGGCTTCTGCTAACCTTGGGTGTTCTGCTAAAATGGCTTTTAAACCTGCTGTATCTCTATTTTTTATACTTTCAAAAAGGGCTTCTGTATTCATTGTGTTTCTATTTTAATGTATTTAAAAATTGACTATGTCGCTACTTTTAATCTAATTCTAAACCTAAAGACCTAGCTTTAAACTTAAAAAAGCGACTTTTAAATTAGTCGTAGTCAATAAAAAAGGAATGGACTTTATGTAAATCCATTCCTTTAAATAATATATCAACGTATTTTATTTCACGTCAAAACGATCTAAATTCATCACTTTAGTCCAAGCAGCAACAAAGTCTTTAACAAAACGATCTTGACCATCATTTGCACCATAAACTTCAGCTATTGCTCTAAGTTCTGTATTAGAACCAAAAATTAAATCTGCTCTTGTACCTTTAAATTTAACTTCACCTGTATTTCTGTTACTTCCTTCAAAATATCTATCGTCTTCAGAAGTTGCTTTCCATGTGTAAGTGAAATCTAAAATGTTTTTAAAGAAATCGTTACTTAATGTACCTACTTGGTCAGTAAACACACCATAATCAGACCCGTCATAATTAGCACCTAATACACGTAAACCTCCAACTAAAACAGTTAATTCTGGTACAGAAAGTGTTAATAAGTTTGCTCTGTCTACTAATAAATCTTCAGCAGCAATTTTTAAGTCACCTTTAATATAGTTTCTAAACCCATCTGCTAAAGGCTCTAAATATCCAAACTGCTCTATATCTGTTTGTTCTTGTGTAGCATCTCCTCTACCTTGTAAAAAGGCTACCTCTTGATTATATCCTGCTGCTTTTAATGCTTTTTCTACACCTACGTTTCCTGCAAGTACAATTAAATCTGCTAAAGAAACGGTACCTTCAAATTCACCTCTAATACCTTCAAGTACAGCTAGTACTTTATTTAATTCTGTTGGATTATTAACTTCCCAACTACGTTGCGGCTCTAAAGCAATACGCGCTCCATTGGCACCACCACGATTATCAGACCCTCTAAAGGTTGAAGCTGAAGCCCAAGCAGTTGTTACTAATTGTGATACGGTTAAACCTGAATCAATAATCATCACTTTTAAGTTTGCAATATCAGCAGCGCTTAATGTATAGTCTACTGCTGGAATTGGATCTTGCCATAATAGGGTCTCTTTTGGCACTTCTGGACCTAAGTAACGTGATGTAGGACCTAAATCACGATGCGTTAATTTATACCAAGCACGTGCAAAGGCATCTTCAAAAGCTTTATGATCTGCATGAAAACGTTTAGAAATTTCTAAATATTTTGGATCTACTTTTAGTGCAATATCAGCAGTCGTCATCATTAAATCTTGTCTTTTACTAGCGTCACCAGCCATAGGGGCTTGTCTAGCTTTAGATGCTGCAGTTGGTTTCCATTGGTGTGCTCCTGCTGGACTTTTGGTAAGCTCCCAATCGTAGTTTAATAATACATCAAAATAGTCGGCATCCCAACGTGTAGGGTTTGGTGTCCATGCACCTTCTATACCACTTGTAATTGTATCGTCCAAAACTCCTGTTCCAAAGCTATTTTTCCAACCCGTACTCATCTCTTCAATTGGTGCACCATGTGGTTCTTTTCCAACATACTCATTTGGATCTGCTGCTCCATGCGCTTTACCAAAGGTATGCCCACCTGCAACTAAAGCAACCGTTTCTTCATCATTCATAGCCATTCTTCCAAACGTTTCGCGAACATTATGTGCAGAACCCATTGGATCTGGATTACCATTTGGACCTTCAGGATTAACATATATCCAACCCATCATTACTGCTGCTAAAGGATCTTCTAAATCTCCATCTTCATATCTATCATCATTGGCTCCCCATTCTGTTTCGCTTCCCCAATATATATCTTGTTCAGGTTCCCAAACATCTGCTCTCCCTCCTGCAAATCCAAATGTTGGAAAGCCCATAGACTCTAAAGCACAGTTACCTGCCAGTATCATTAAATCTGCCCAAGAGATTTTGTTACCATATTTTTGTTTGATTGGCCATAACAATAATCTAGCTTTATCCAAATTACCATTATCAGGCCAACTGTTTATAGGTGCAAAACGCTGGTTTCCTGCACCTGCGCCTCCACGTCCATCTCCTACTCTGTAAGTTCCTGCACTGTGCCAAGCCATGCGTATCATTAATCCTCCATAATGTCCATAATCTGCAGGCCACCAATCTTGAGAGTCTGTCATAAATGCAGTTAAGTCTGCTTTTAAAGCCTCATAATCTAGACTTTTAAAAGCCTCTGCATAATCAAAATCGTCTCCCATTGGATTAGATTTAGAAGCATTTTGGCGTAAAATATTTAGCTTTAACTCGTTAGGCCACCAGTCGCGGTTTTTAACTCCACCACCAGAAGTGTGTTTAACGGTTCCGCTTAAAAAAGGGCAATTTGCAGCACTTTCATTAATGTCAAAGTTTTCACCATTTTGTTGATGACTTGAATGAGGATTATTTTCCATAACAGTAATTTTTAGTTTTTAATTCGAGATAAAATTAGTTATATACCTCATAAATTTACCATTAAAAAAATTGATTGTTACTATTTTAATATAGCTTTTAACTATGATTCATATTGAAATAATAAATATTAACTATTTAATAAAATTTTGCTAAGAGGTATTAATTACATTCTTTATTAACTATTTTTACTTTTATAAACAAAACTTAATAAAAATGGCAAAAATAACATTAGGAGGCGATCCAGTAGAAACTACTGGGAAACTCCCACAAGTTGGACAACAAGCTCCAGACTTTACATTAACTGTAAGTGATTTATCTGTAAAAAAACTATCAGACTATAAAGGACAAAAAGTAGTACTAAACATTTTTCCTAGTGTAGATACTGGTACTTGCGCAACATCGGTAAGAGCTTTTAATAAAGAAGCAGCTAACATGGATAATACACAAGTATTATGCATCTCTAGAGATTTACCATTTGCACAAGCTAGATTTTGTGGTGCAGAAGGTATTGAAAACGTTACCATGTTATCTGATTTTAAAACAGGACAATTTGGTAAAGACTACGGATTAGAATTTGCATCAGGTGCTTTTGAAGGGTTACACTCTAGATGTGTAGTTGTTTTAGATGAAAATGGAACAGTTACCTATAATGAGCAGGTACAAGAAGTAGCGGACGAGCCAAATTATAAAGCTGCAATAGAGACCTTATAATATATGGACACCAAAGAACCTTTTGTTGTCAACAGAATAAAAAGCGTTGGGTATGCCTTTAAAGGTATGCTCATGCTTTTAAAAACAGAAGCCAGTATAAAAATACAATTTTGTATAGCTGTAATAGTTACTATTGCTGGCTTATATTGTAACATCTCTGCAACCGAATGGATCATGCAATGCTTTGCTATTGGATTAGTAATGAGTATTGAAGGTGTTAATACTGCTATTGAAGCCATAGCAGATTTTATACATCCTGAACATCATGAAAAAATTGGCTTTATTAAAGACATTGCAGCAGGCGCTGTATTTATCGCCTCAATAGCTTCAACAATCATTGGATTGATTATTTATATACCTAAGCTATTTTAAACAATTATCCATTAGGATAAATGTTAACTATTTGTATTTTTACACAAATTAAAACCTGATAATGGCGAAAGCAAAAAAAACAGTTAAACCTAAAAAGAAAAAAAGCATAAAAAAACCTGATTTGACGCTTAGTAGTCAGCAAAAATTAGTTCTTGGTAGCTTTTTAATAATATTAGGTATCTTGTTTTTTATTGCCTTTTTATCTTATTTATTTACAGGACATGTTGACCAAAGCGCTTTAAGCGAATTTGGATCAAGAGAAGTAGTTACTAAAAACTGGCTAAGTAAACTTGGGGCTTGGATTAGCGACCTATTTATACAACGTGGATTTGGGGTAGCTTCATTTATAATCTCTGGACTAACCTTTTTATCTGGTATATATGTTTTAACAGACTTAAATAAAGCTAAACTGCGTAAACATTGGTTTTGGGGCATCTTAGTTATTATCTGGCTATCTATATTTTTCGGCTTTTTTACACATATTAATGATAGCCTAAGTGGTGTTATTGGTTTTGAAATTAATAGCTTCTTCCAAGATTACATAGGTAAAATAGGTACAATTCTATTATTAACCTTTGCCTTTATTAGTTATTTAGCAATCCGATTTAAATTTACTCCACAGCGTATTGCCTCAATGTTTAAAAAAGCATCAAAAGATATTCAAAAAGATTTTAATGATGACTTTGTACCTGTTGACAATTCGTATTCAGATGAAGCTGAAGCCATGAAATCAGCTTTTGAAGTAGACAAAAAAGTAGAGCCTACAATTTCAAATCATTCAAAAATAGAAGGTACAACTCAACTTGAAGTTAATCCAACAATTCCTAAAAAGCAACCGACAACAACTATCAAAACGGAAACCATTTCGCCTAAAATAGAAATAGAAGAACCTAAGGTTGAAATAGAAGTTGAAACGGTTAAAGAGGAATTATCTGAAACCGATAATTTAGCTAATAAATTAGTTGAAGATTTTGGTCAATTTGATCCTACTCTAGAATTGGGTAATTATCAATTCCCTCCTTTAGACTTACTTAAAAAGT
Organism: Olleya sp. ITB9; assembly: GCF_001315805.1. Taxonomy (NCBI): domain Bacteria; kingdom Pseudomonadati; phylum Bacteroidota; class Flavobacteriia; order Flavobacteriales; family Flavobacteriaceae; genus Olleya; species Olleya sp. ITB9. The sequence continues at coordinate 5,539 of NZ_BCBW01000006.1, read as the reverse complement.
ATGACAACGAAGGGGTTACCATAAACCAAGAGGAACTAGAAAATAATAAAAACCGAATTGTAGAAACATTAAACAACTACAAAATTGGTATTGCAAGCATAAAAGCGACAATTGGACCAACGGTAACGTTATATGAAATTGTACCAGAAGCTGGTATCAGAATTTCAAAAATTAAAAACCTTGAAGATGATATTGCATTATCATTATCTGCTTTAGGGATACGTATTATTGCACCAATTCCAGGAAAAGGAACCATTGGTATTGAGGTACCAAATAAAAACTCGACAATCGTATCAATGCGATCTGTTATAGCCTCACAAAAGTTTCAGAAAACCGAAATGCATTTACCAATAGCTATTGGTAAAACTATTAGTAATGAAACCCTAGTGGTCGATTTAGCAAAAATGCCTCACCTTTTAATGGCTGGAGCAACAGGTCAAGGTAAATCTGTTGGTTTAAATGCTGTGCTAACCTCATTATTATATAAGAAGCATCCTGCTGAAGTAAAGTTTGTTTTAGTAGATCCTAAAAAGGTTGAATTAACTTTATTTAATAAAATTGAAAGACATTATTTAGCTAAGCTTCCTGATGAAGGTGAAGCCATTATAACCGATAATACCAAAGTAATACACACCTTAAATTCATTGTGTATTGAAATGGATAACAGGTATGAAATGCTTAAAAATGCTTTATGTAGAAATATTGTAGAATACAATAACAAGTTTAAAGCACGAAAACTAAATCCAAACGATGGTCATGCTTTCTTACCATATATAGTACTGGTTGTAGATGAGTTTGCTGACTTAATTATGACTGCTGGTAAAGAAGTAGAAACTCCAGTTGCAAGACTAGCACAACTGGCTCGTGCAATTGGTATACATTTAATTATTGCAACACAACGTCCATCTGTAAACGTAATTACAGGTATTATAAAAGCTAACTTCCCAGCAAGAATAGCGTTTAGAGTATCAAGTAAAATTGACTCTAGAACCATTTTAGATGCAGGTGGAGCCGATCAATTAATTGGTCGTGGTGATATGTTATACACTCAAGGTAATGATATGATACGTATACAATGTGCGTTTGTGGATACACCTGAAGTAGAAAAAATAGTCGATTTTATTGGTGGTCAAAAAGCATATCCTGACGCCTATTTATTACCAGAGTATGTTGGTGAAGAAAGTGGCACAAGTCTTGATGTAGATATAACGGACAGAGATGTCTTGTTTAAAGATGCTGCCGAAATTATTGTTACAGCTCAACAAGGATCTGCGTCTTTATTACAACGTAAATTAAAACTAGGGTACAATCGTGCTGGTCGTTTGATTGACCAATTAGAAGCAGCAGGTATTGTTGGTGGTTTTGAAGGTAGTAAAGCCAGACAGGTGTTAGTGGTAGATTTAGTGGCTCTTGATCAATTATTAGAAAACGAAAAGAAATAAATTACACTTAAAATGAAAAAAGTATTAGTATTATTTTTATTAGCAACAACAACTATTTTTGCTCAAGATAATAAAGCAAAACAATTGTTAAATGAAGTTTCAGCTAAAGCGAAAAGTTACCAAAATATTTCAATAGACTTTAAATATGTGTTAGAGAATCTTGAAGAAAATATTAAGCAAGAAACTAAAGGTGACGTAGTCATGCAAGGCGAAAAATACAGATTAAACATCTTAGGTATTACACGTATTTATGATGGTCAAAACATTTATAGCATTAGTACAGAAGATGAAGAAGTTACTATATCTAAAGGAAGTGATGAAGATGAAAGCACCATTACACCTAGTCAAATGTTATCGTTTTACAAAGATGGTTTTACTTATAACATGGACATAGTACAAGATGTAAGTGGTCGTAAAATACAATATGTAAAATTAACACCAATTGATTCTAATTCTGAAATCAAATATGTTTTATTAGGTGTTGATAACAAAACAAAGCATATTTACAGATTAATTGAAGTTGGAAAAAATAGTACTAAAACGACTTTAACAGTAAACGCTTTTAAAACAAACGAGACTTTATCAAAATCGTTATTTACCTTTGACAACAGTAAATACAAGGATTATTTCATCAATAAACTAGATTAATCTTAAGTGAAAATATTAGATAGGTACATATTAACTTCATATCTAAAAACTTTTATCAGCGTGTTTGTAATACTCATGCTGATTTTTGTTTTACAAGCTATATGGTTATATATTAAAGAATTAGCAGGTAAAGATTTAGATCTTGTCACTGTATTAAAATTTTTAATGTACATTACTCCTACATTAATACCTTTAATTTTACCCCTTACAATTTTATTATCTTCAATAATGGTTTTTGGTAATTTTGCCGAAAATTATGAGTTTGCAGCCATGAAATCTACAGGTATATCACTGCAACGTGCTATGTCAGGTTTAGGTATATTTATAGTTGGATTATCTATATTAACGTTCTTTTTTAGTAACAACGTTATACCTTGGGCAGAATATAACAGCTTTAACTTAAGACGTAACATTGCAAAAGTTAAACCTGCAATGATAATTGCAGAAGGTCAGTTTAATGATATTAGTGACCAATTAAATATTAAAGTTGAAGAGAAATATGGTGAAAACGGTAAATTTCTAAAAGGCATAACCATACATCAAAAAAGCGGTAAAAGTTTTTCTGGTAACCACATCACCATAATTGCTAAAACAGGAGAATTGGCTAGTTCTGAAGATTCTAATATCTTAAAACTAATACTATACGATGGGTATTACTATGATGATACACCTCCTAAAAAAATAGCTGAACGAAATAAAAAACCATTTGTAAAAAGTGAATTTAAAAAGCATGTCTTAAATTATGATCTATCTAATCTAAATAATGTGGATTTAAATGAAAAAAATGTAGACGATAATTATAAAATGCTTAATGTAGCTGAACTTAATTTTTCAATAGATTCCTTAAAAACTAAAAGACAAACTACAGTTGAAGATTTTTCTAAAGCTTTATACACCAGAACAAATTTATCTACAATAAACTTAACGATAAATGCTAAAAAAGACAGTATTTTCAAAGGTAATATTTTAGATATATTTAAAACCAAACGTAAAATTCAAGTATTGGATTATGCTATTAATAGTATTTCTAGTACACAGCAAATTATTAAATCAAAACAAAGTAATTTAAAAGGTGAAAATTCTAGAATTTACAAACACGGAATCCAATTACATAAAAAGTTTGCTTTAGGAGTCGCTTGTATTATCTTATTTTTTGTTGGAGCTCCTCTTGGTGCATTAATCCGTAAAGGTGGACTGGGTTTACCAATGGTAATTGCTATTGTTTTATTTTTAACCTATCACTTTATTGGTTTATTTGCAGAAAATAGTGCTAAAAACGGAAACTTAAATCCTGTATTGGCTGCTTGGTTTTCAACATTAATCATGTTACCCTTAAGTATATTTTTAACTACTAGAGCAACACAAGACAGAGGGATTTTTGAATTTGACCACATTACAGAACCTATTAAAAATTGGTATAATAAAAAGTTTAATCGTGGCTCAAAGCTTGACCGTTTAGATCCTAATTTTACAATTATACATTTTGAAGATAAAGAAGTTTTAAATTATAAATCTTTATCAAAAATTAATATCATTAGCCTTAGCATCGCCATGATATTATTCATTTTATATTTTGTTTTCAAAAATAACAAATTACCTCAATTAGCACTTGCAGGTATACAAATTGCTGGAGTATCAGCTATTATATTCATATTCAATTACATAAAATCAACAATTACTTATAATACCTTAATTGTTAAAACAGTACATAAAGAAGAAACTTTGATTCAAAAAGGTTTAGGATTATTTATTTATCCTTTAACATATTTTTTAAGAGTTAGTAAATTATCTGTTGGAACAAATTTTAATGGATTAACTGCTATGGATACTGTATTTGAATCAGGATCCGAACCAATTATACTTACAGACAAAGATTTAAAAGATTACAATATAATAGCAACCTTAAGCTTCATTAGTTTCAGCATAGCTTTAATTTTATTTGTTTTATACTTTGTATTTAAAAATAATAAATTACCTCAATTAGCACTTGCAGGCATACAAATTAGCGGAATCTCATTTCTAGTTTTTCTTTTTAATTATATAAAATCTTCTATAGAATTTTCAAAAATTTTAAAGGCTATTAAAGTAAAAAGAGAAAACTTTTTAATGCTGATTTTAGGCGTTATAATGTATCCTATCATTCATTTTAAAAGACGTCAAAAACTATAGGCTTAATTGCACTAAGTAATAATTATGCAATATCTTTGCAGGACAACACATTTGTTATGAATACTACACAAAAAAAAGAAAAAACAGCTTTTAAATTAAATACAATTGAAGAAGCTATACAAGATATAAAAGCAGGAAAAGTCATTATTGTCGTTGATGATGAAGACCGAGAAAATGAAGGTGATTTTGTTGCTGCAGCAGAATTAGTTTCTCCTGAGATGATAAACTTTATGGCAACGCATGGTCGTGGCTTAATATGTACACCTTTAACGGAACAACGTTGTGAAGAGTTAGATCTACACATGATGGTTACCAACAATACAGATCATATGGAAACTGCCTTTACAGTATCTATAGATTTAAAAGGAAATGGTGTTACTACAGGTATATCTGCTGCAGATCGCTCTAAAACAGTACAGGCACTAGTAAATCCTGAAACAAAACCGTTTGATTTAGCACGACCAGGACATATTTTTCCATTAGTTGCTAAAGAAGGTGGCGTTTTAAGACGTACAGGTCATACTGAAGCAGCAATTGATTTTGCAAGATTAGCTGGACTACAGCCTGCTGGTGTGATTGTTGAAATCATGAACGAAGATGGAACGATGGCTAGATTACCTCAGTTAATTGAGGTCGCTAAAAAGTTTGATTTAAAACTAGTTTCAATTGAAGATTTGATTGCTTATCGTATGGATCATGATTCTTTAATCGATAAAAAAGAAGACTTTGAGATTCAAACAAGATTTGGTGCTTTTAGATTAAGAGCATACCAACAAACTACAAATAATCAAGTTCATATTGCTTTAACTAAAGGAGATTGGACTAGCAATGATACAGTTTTAACTCGTGTTAACTCGACTTTAGTCAATAATGATATTTTAGGTACTTTAACCAATAATGCCGATGAGAAGCTAGACGACATGTTCAGAGTAATTAATGATGAAGGCAAAGGTGCTATTCTATTTATTAATCAACAAGCTGAATCGATGAACTTGCTACAACGTTTATCGGTTTTAAAATCGGAACAAAAACCAGATACTATTGCTAAAGCTCCTGCAATTTCAATGGATAGTAAAGATTTTGGTATTGGAGCACAAATACTTCATGATTTAAATATTCATAAAATTAAGCTTATCTCAAACTCACAACAAACTAAACGTGTTGGAATGATAGGTTATGGTTTAGAAATAATTGAATACGTTAATTACTAATTAACTTTTAATTTAAAATAAAAAAAGCCATCATTATTAGTGATTTGATTTATTTATAATATTATTAGT
>NZ_BCBW01000005.1:0-11785 GCF_001315805.1 Olleya sp. ITB9 | reverse complement strand
CAATTATTAATTGGAGCTTTTTTTATATAATTATAATAGTTTTATAATGATGTTTTTATAGCTTCGACCATTAATTCTGCACGTTTTTTTGTTTCGGCTTCAGTCCAAGATAGTTTAATTAAACATGACAAGTTTCTGCCTATATAATGATCAGATTTTTCAAAAGACTTATTTTTTAAGTAAGACATACCATCTTTAACTTCTTTACTAAAAGGATATAATGTTTTCAAGTCTTTTAAATGATCCCATTTTCTAACATAATGCCAATTGTTATCATAATAATGAAAACATGCATCAACTCCACTATTTTTAAATGAAGCTGAAACTTTACGAGCAATATCTAAATCAGGTAAGAAAAAGCTTAAAAACGCATAACTCTCCTCTCCTCCTTCAGGCACTGTTCTAAAAGTAACTTCAGGAATTGCAGATAAAGCTTCCCTTAAAATTGTGTAATTCTTTTTCTGTATAGCAACAAAATCTTTTAAACGTCTAACCTGAGCTAAACCTACAGCTGCATGTAACTCTGACAACCTGAAATTATAACCTAAGACTGGATGCGACTCTGCACCTCTATCATTACCAATATGGTCGTGACCATGATCTGTAAAGTAATCTGCATGTTTAGCATATTCTGGATTATTGGTAATAACAGCTCCTCCTTCTCCAGAAGTAATTGTTTTAACAAAATCAAAACTAAAGCAACCTAAATCACCATAAGTTCCTAAATATTGTCCTTTATAAGTACCTCCAATTGCTTGGCAAGCATCTTCAACTAATTTTAAATTATACTGATTGGCTATTGTTTTTAAAGCCTCTAAATTAGCCATACTACCACACATATGAACTGGCATAATAGCCTTAGTTTTATCTGTAATGGCTTGTTTTACAGCTTCAGGATCTAAGGTTAAAGTATCATCAATATCAACTAAAACTGGAATAGCACCAAGCATCATTATAGCCTCAAAACTAGCAACAAAAGTAAAACAAGGCATAATAACCTCGTCACCTGCTCCAACTCCTGCTAGTGCCAAAGCTACAGAAACTGCTGCTGTACCATTGGTTACTAATTGTGCGTGATTAACCTCTAAAGTTTTTTGTAATTCTTGCTCTAATGATTGTGCTTTATAGTGACCATTTCGCATAGCATCAAAACCATAACGCATTAAAACACCACTATCTAAAACGTCTTGTACTTCTTTTCTTTCTAAATCTCCAAAGCTTTCAAATCCTGGCATCTCTAATATTTTAATTAAGCATCAAAACTAAACGAAATAGAGCAATAAAAAAAACGTCTAAATTTTATTTAGACGTTTTTTTAATAATATATATTGAATTTTAATAATTCTCTAAAATGGCATCAATAAATGCATAATGCCTGTCGGTTTCTCTTAAAAAAGTATAACCAGATAATTCTCCTATTATTTGTAATTGATCATTTAAAGCAACTAAATTAGGATAACCTCCAGAGGTATTATATTTATTAACAACTTTTTGATTTTTTTTCTTTTGTTCTTCAGTAATAATGTCGATGCGTCTAGGCATATCAATCATTAAAAGCACAAACTGATCTGCTTTAGCTTCAAATTTTTCTGTATGAAAAAAATCTTTTTTCAACATTTTACATGGTGCACACCAATCGCTTCCTGTAAAATATATTAGAATTGGTTTTTGAGAAGCCACAGATTCCTTTTTAGCTTCAGATAAATCTGTTAACCAATTAAGGTTAGATATGTAGTCTTCTTCGTCTTGTGCATTAATTGAAAAAGTTACACACATTAGAAATAGAAAAAGTATTCTCTTCATTTTATTAAAATTTAAAGCGATACAAATGTATTGCTTTTTATGAAAAAACAACAATCTTGCCAATTTATTGTTTATTTGAATATTACACTATTATTTAAAGGCTTTCTAACTTTTTTTAGCTCCGACATAAAATCATTTTCAGACCTGTAACCTATAGGCATAACTAAAACAGATTTTAAGTTTTGTCTATTTAGGTCTAAAAGTCTATCATAATCCTGTGGTACAAAACCTTCCATTGGGCAAGCATCAATGTTTAACATAGCACAAACAGTTAACAAATTACCCATTGCTAAATACAACTGGTTTTTTGCCCATGCTTCTTTTTCTAGTTGAGTTTTATTTTTAAAATCTTCAATTAAAAACGTTTTAAACGGGTTTAAAATGTCCTCAGGAGTGTTTCTTATGCTTTTTACTCTTTCAAAATAATTTGAAATAAAGGTTTCGTCTAAAATAGTTTCAATACAAAACACTAATACATGCGAAGCCTCTCCTACTTGTTTTTGATTAAATGAAAAAGGAATTAACTCTTTCTGAAGTTTTTTATCTTTAATAATTAACAGTTTGATTGGCTGTAATCCATAAGAAGTTGCTGTTAAATTAAATGCTTCTGAAAGTGTCTTAATGTCTTTATCAGAAACCAACTTTTTATCATCAAAGCTTTTAGTAGCATATCTCCAATTTAAACGATCTATAATGTCCATATTTTTTTTATCAAAAATAAAATATAACATTGTAACTACAGTCACAATTATTTTTTAAATGCTACAGATTGATTATTAGGTAAATAAAATAAAAATTGTGTTTTTTTTGAAAAAAAGTTGATTTTTATTTGAATAGAACTAAAATCCTATCTATATTTGCACTCGCATTTAGGGAATACCTAATGAGGCACTCAGGAGAAATGGCAGAGTGGTCGAATGCGGCAGTCTTGAAAACTGTTGAGGGTCACACCTCCGGGGGTTCGAATCCCTCTTTCTCCGCAAAAAAAAATCACAACTTTCGTTGTGATTTTTTTGTTTAAAATAGTTTTAATTTATTCTTTCCAAAAGCCTTCTATCTCTTCTAATGATTTACCTTTTGTTTCTGGTATAAATTTATAGGTAACAAAAACTATAATTAATATAAAAGCTATAAATATAAAGTATGGTAAAGATCCATTCCATGGTGCACTATTATTAGTTTCGCTTCCCATTACCATTGGAAAAGATTGAGAAACGACAATGTTTGCTGCCCATTGCGCAGCTACAGCTACAGACATGGCAACACTCCTTATTTTATTAGGAAACATTTCAGATAACAATACCCAAACTATTGGTCCCATCGATAAAGCAAAAGAGGCTATAAAGATTAAAACTCCTATTAAAGATAACATTCCAACACTTTCTTGCTGTAACGTTATACCTAATAATAAAAACCCAACAATCATACCTGTTGCTCCAATATATAATAATGGTTTTCTACCAAATTTATCTACTGTAAACATGGCAACAAAAGTAAATACTAAGTTTACAAAGGCTAATAATATTTGCTGTGCCAAAACATCTTCTTTACCGAAACCTAAAGCTTTTTCAAAAATATCTGCTCCATAATACATCACAGCATTAATACCTGTAAACTGTTGTAACATAGATAGCACTGTACCTATTGTTATAATAATAAAAACAGATTTTGCAAAATAATTTACTTTTACACCATCATTAGACTCGTCTAAAGACTTCTTTATTTGCTTAAGTTCTAATTCCGCTCCTTCTTCTGTGTTAATTTTATTTAAAACAGCTAAAGCTTCTTCATCTTGTCCTTTTAACGCTAACCATCTTGGACTTTTTGGTACAAAAAATAAAAGCAATAGAAATAAACCGCTTGGAATTAACTCTGACCAAAACATACGACGCCATCCAAACTCAATGTTTTCAACTTCTGTTAAATTGTTTCCAATAAAATATGTAGCTAAAAACACTACAAAAAAACCAATAACAATGGCTAATTGATAGTAAGTAACCATACGACCTCTAATATTTGAAGGTGCAATCTCTGCAATATACATTGGTGCATTCATTGACGCTACTCCTATACCTAAACCTCCTATTATTCTAAAAAAAACTAACATACTTACTGATTGAGGAAATAATTCTGGCAAACCAGAACCATATGCTGACAATGTAAATAGAACTGCTGATATAATTAAGGACCATTTTCTACCTATTTTAATGCTTAATTGTCCTGCTATTAAAGCTCCTACAAAACACCCTACAAGAGCACTTGTTACAATCCACCCTTTTAACCCATCACTTAATTGAAAATGCTCTGTTAAGTAAAATTGTGCTCCATTAATAACACCTGTATCGTATCCAAATAATAAACCTCCTAATGCAGATACTGCTGCAATTAAAAGTAAAAAAACCCCTTTTTTCATTTAATAAAATTTTTAGTTAGTACATCAATATACTACTTATAATAATTGAGAATTATCAAAATCAAGACATGTATGGTTTTTGTATAGGTGAATTTAATAATTTTTCAAGCTATACTTGAGAAATCAGTAATTATACCATTCTTAAATATAGTTTTGTATAGCTGTTTGATACAATTAAATCTACATTTTTTAAGCATTATAATGCATATAATAAACAAATGATTAAATCCACTTATAAGAAATATTGAACATGATTTTTATCATGTTTTAAATACTAGTTTTAATCTACTTTAGTGTAAGTAAATAATATGAACACTTTTTATTAAAAAGCTAAATAAGCAATTTATGAAACTATCTATTTTAATCCCAACTGACTTTTCAAACAATGCAAAAAGTGCTATTAATTATGCAATAAAATTATATCAAGAGCAAGAGTGCACATTTTATTTACTGCACGCTTGGTCTGTTAAAACAAATAACAGAACGTACATTACATCAAACTTTGTTGACACATCAAAAGAAGAGGCTAAAATTAAATTAAAAGACTTTAAAAATAATATCGAGAGCTTAAACGCAAATAAAAAACATACATTTAAAACTATTTTTAGCACAAACAAACTTATTGATGCTATAGATTGCAATTTAAAAGACTTTAGTATTGACCAGCTATTTATGGGTACTAAAGGTGTAACAAAAGCTAAAGAACAATGGTTTGGTAGTAATACCGTTAATACTATTAAAAAAATAAATCAGTGCCCTATTATTGTTGTACCTGATGATTATAATTTTAAACCTCTCAAACAAATTGCTTTTGCAACAGATTATAATAGGCATTTTGGAGACGAATTATTGACCATTAAAGCATTTGTAAAATTATACGACTCTAAATTACAAGTAGTACATGTTTGTAAAAAAAATACATTAACAGATAATCAGAATCATAATTTAACAATGCTTCAAGCTAACCTAAGTGATATACCACACAATTTTAATTGGATGACAGATGAGCTTAAAAAAACTGAAGAAATCACCAATTTTATTAAACTACAAGATATTGATGCTCTAATTTTAATTAATTACAATCATGGTTTTATTGAGAATTTAATAAACGAACCTGTTATTAAAAATGTAGTCTCTTATCCTGACGTCCCTTTATTAATATTACCTTACAAAGACTAAAATTAAAAAAAGAGCTAAACACTAGCTCTTTTTTTGTGTAATAAAGTTTTAAGAAGTCATTCGTTTTTTACCAGTAATACCTTCTACTTTAATAATAAATACAGCAGGAATATTGTCTTTATATATTTTACTTGAAAAATCACTAATAAAACTAGCTTTAACTTGTTCTTTATCCAAAATAATATCTTTAATTCCTAATGAAAATTTATGCAAATACGCTTTAGCATCACTTCCAAAGTGTTGTTCAAATTTACCATGTACTAAAATAGACTTCCAATTAGTAACATTATCAATATCCGAAACAAGTAATGATACCCTTGGATACTTTCGCATAGCATTCATTTTATGACCATCTTCAGAATAACAAATAATTGCATTTATTTCTTTATCAAAAAAGTAAGTAATAGGTACAACATAAGGTTCATTATTATAAATATAGCCTAATTGTCCAATGTAATTATTTTCTAAAATGTAGTCAATTTCTTTTTGTTCTAAATTTATAAACATTGCATATTGGTTTAAGGGTTAATTTCTTTTTCAAATTCTATTTCTAATTTAGCTAACAACATTAATTCTGCTTTATTTGTTTTAGAAAAACTAGAAGCAATATTAATAGCTACAGCAATTATAGCTTTCTTTAATGTTTTTGTAAACAATGTTTCGTTAGCTTGTTTGTATTTTATAAAACTATTATAACTCTCTTCAGATTCATATTCTTTATTTTTTGAAAACCATATAAAAGCGTCAATAATATCTTCATTGCTTTCAGAAAACACCCAATTATCGCTTACTTTTTGTTTTAACGTTTCAGTTTCTATCTCTGATAAAGTACCATCAACTGTAGCTATAGCATAAAACAATTTGCCTAAATTTTGACTTAATTTATTGTTATTAACTGTTTTGTTTTCCATGACTATTAATTTTCCACTTAAAATTACTTTTTAATACTCATATATTTTATGATATAAATCAGCAATAGCAATATTGGTCTTTCTTTTTTTTGTAATTTTATTTTTTAAACACTCTTTATAATAAATGTTCCAAAACAGTCAAGATGTTTTTCAATTGTTATCCGAAGCCATTTCAGAGGGTATTTTAATAGTTGACGAGACACAAACTATAATTGCTGTAAACACAGCTACTGAACAAATGTTTGGTTTTTCTAAAGATGAACTTAACAACCAACCATTATTAACCTTAATACCTTCTAATTTTCATAAAGGACATGGCCACCATTTTAATACGTTTTATAAACATAGCGAAAAACGTACTATGGGTAAAGGTAGAGAGCTTTATGGGACACGTAAAGATGGTAGTAATTTTCCTGTAGAAGTTGGTTTAAACCCTTTTAATGTAGGAGAAAAAAAATATGTCATGGCTTTAGTCATAGATATAACAGAACGTAAAAATTACACGGATAGACTTGAGAAAACCGTTGATGAACGCACCAAACAATTAAGAGAAGCTTTAGAAGCTGAAAAGGAATTAAACGATCTTAAAACTAAGTTTTTATCATTAGTCTCTCATGAGTTTAAAACACCTTTAACAGGTATCTTAACGTCTACAATGTTGTTAAGTAAATATAAACTTGAAGCGCAACAAGATAAACGCGATAAGCATATTGAAACCATAACTAGTAAGGTCCATTATTTAAATAACATTTTAAATGATTTTTTATCTATCGAAAAATTAGAATCAGGAAAAATTAATTATAAATTTATTCAATTTAATTTAAGCAAAGTTGTAAACGAAGTCATTTACAATGCTAATATGTTACTTAAAGAAGGCCAAAAAATTTTATATCCTGAAAACATTGATGACATTACCTTAATCCAAGATGAAAAAACGGTCGAGCTTGCCTTATCTAATTTGGTACACAATGCTATAAAATATTCGCCTGAACAAACTACAATTGAAATTATTGTTAATCAGGATACAAAAAATACTACTTTTAAAGTTATTGACAACGGAATTGGAATTCCTGAAAAGGATCAAAAAAATATTTTTAATCGTTACTTTAGAGCAGAAAACGCTTTACTAGATCAAGGTACTGGAATTGGGCTAAACATTACCAAAACACATCTTGAAAATCTTGGCGGAAACATTACTTTTTCTAGTATTGAAGGTCAAGGAAGCACATTTATAATGACTATTCCAAACACTGTAAAATAAATGAAAACCATACTATTAATTGAAGATGATGCCATTTTAAGAGAAAACACTAAAGAACTTTTAGAACTTTCTAATTACAACGTTAATACAGCATCAAATGGTAAGATTGGTTTAGAAACTGCTTTAAAAACATTACCAGATATTATTGTTTGTGATATAATGATGCCTGAATTAGATGGCTACGGAGTTTTACAAGGGTTATCTAAAAATGATGAAACTAAATATATACCGTTTATATTTTTATCTGCCAAAACAGAGCGTCAAGACGTTAGAAAAGGTATGGATCTTGGTGCTGATGATTATATTACCAAACCATTTACTGAGGACGAAATTATTAGTGCTATTGAAAGCCGAATGGCTAAAGCTGCTATTTTAAAAGACTCAAGACAAGCAAATGAGACTTTAAAAAAAGACGATAACCAATTAAGAACATTAAATGATTTAAAAAACTTTTTTGATGACAATGGAGAAGTCTTTAGCATCAAAAAAAATGACACAATCTATCAAGAAGGTCATAACTCTAACTATATTTATTTAATCACTCAAGGTGTTGTAAAATGCCATAAGTTAGATGAAAATGGTAAAGAGCTTACTACTGCATTACACAAGGAAGATGATTTGTTTGGTTACACCTCGTTCACACAAAATATAGCTTATCAAGAATCTGCAATTGCTATGACAGATGTGACATTAGTTGGTCTTTCAAAAAACACATTAAAAGACGTTTTAAATAGTAATCATAAAGTCACCTTAGAGTTAATACAACTGTTAACAGATGACATATCTGGTGTAAAAAACCAATTATTAGAAATGGCATATAGCTCTGTACACAAAAAAACAGCGTCGACTATTTTAAAATTTGCGGAAAAACTAAATAGAAAACCAGAAGATCCAATTAAAATTTCTAGAAACGATTTAGCAAGTGTTGCCGGAATTGCTACAGAAACTTTAATAAGAACCATGTCATCTTTTAAAAAACAAGGTTTGATTGAAATTGAAGGTCGTAATGTTAAAATTTTAGATATCGAAAAGTTAAAAAACATGCATTAAGTTAGTAATTCAACTAACAATTGATAAACATGATTTTTATCATTTTTTAAAATTAGCTTTCATTATAAATTTGTTTGAATAAGAACAAATACAATGAAAACTATTCTATTACCTACAGATTTTTCTGATAATTCTTGGAATGCCATTCAATATGCATTAAACTTTTACAAGCATATTAATTGTACATTTTACTTATTACATGTTAATAGATTAAGTGATACTATAACCAATGACAATGTGTATTTAAGCACATCTGACGTTATTGATGAAATGTATATTAAACCTTCAAAAAAACAACTAAACAAATTATTAAAAAAGATAGCAACATCTTTTCCTGAAAATACAAAACACACTTTTTACACTATTTCAGACCATAATTTTTTTATCGATTCTGTTAGAAAACATGTCGAAGAAAAAAAAATAGACCTAATCGTTATGGGTACTAAAGGTGCATCAGGATTACAAAAATATATTTTAGGTACAAATACAGGTGATATTATAACAAAAGTACATTGTAACACATTAGTAATCCCAGAACAGGCAAAATATACAACGGTTAATGAGGTTGCTTTCCCTACAGACTTTTTACAGTTTTATGGCAGTCATACTTTACAACCAATATCAGATATATTAGAACAACAAAAAGCAACTGTCAGAGTATTACATATTACAAAAAAACAAAAAGACTTAAACGAAGATCAGAAGCAAAACAAAGACTTTTTAGAAGACTATTTTAGTCAATATATTTCAAGTTTTCATTTTTTAACAAATACTAAAGTAGAAGCTGCTGTACAATGTTTTGTAGAAAGTAGAAATATTGATATGATTGCTATGGTAGCCAAAAACCTTAATTACTTTCAGCAAATATTATTTCATAATAAGGTTGAAGATATTAGCTATCAAACTACAGTTCCATTTTTAGTGTTACATGAATAATGTTATTTAAGTATTAAAACAATTTCAAGACAATCCAATATGGTTAGTATAAGCAAGACAATAATCCAAACTATTGATTGTGTATCTTTGTAAAAAAGACAGCTACACTAATGCATTTTGATTTAAAAAATACGTTTACACATTCGCTTCCTGCAGATCCAATTACAGACAATAGTAGACGTCAAGTCCCTAAAGCCTGCTATAGTTTTGTAACACCAAAACCGACTGCTAACCCTAAATTAGTTCACGTTTCTCCAGAGATGTTGGACACATTAGGTTTGTCAGAAAACGATGCTAAAACAAAGGCATTTTTAAATATTTTTACTGGTAATAAAGTTTTAGAAAACACAAAACCTTATGCCATGTGTTATGGTGGACATCAATTTGGACATTGGGCTGGACAATTAGGAGATGGACGTGCTATTAATTTATTTGAAGTTGAACACAATAATTTAAACTGGAAATTACAATTAAAAGGAGCTGGAGAAACACCATATTCTAGAACAGCAGATGGATTAGCAGTTTTAAGAAGTTCTGTTAGAGAATATTTATGTAGTGAAGCAATGTACCATTTAGGTGTACCAACAACACGTGCTTTAAGTTTAGCTTTATCTGGAGACCAAGTATTACGAGATGTGATGTATAATGGCAATCCTGCTTACGAAAAAGGCGCTATCGTCACCAGAGTGTCACCTAGTTTTTTACGCTTTGGTAGTTATGAGATACATGCCTCTCGTAACGATATATCGACCCTTAAAACACTTGTAGATTATACTATAAACACTCATTTTTCTCATCTTGTTACTGCAAATACAAAAGCAGAAATAAACAAACAAACCTATATTCAGTTTTTTAACGACGTTGCTACACGAAGTTTAGACATGGTTATCCATTGGCAACGTGTTGGATTTGTACATGGTGTGATGAATACTGATAATTTATCCATTTTAGGACTAACCATAGATTATGGACCTTATGGTTGGTTAGAAGGTTATGAGCCTGGATGGACACCAAATACAACTGACAAACAAAATAAGCGTTATCAATTTGGCACACAACCAGACATTGTACTTTGGAATTTGTACCAATTAGCAAACGCATTATACCCATTAATTGAAGAAGCAGAAGGTTTAGAAGCTGTTTTAGCTAATTATACAGAACAAAAAGACATCAAATACTTACAAATGATGCGTAGTAAAATTGGATTGTTATCCGAAGAACAACTGGATGCCAACTTAATTCAAGAATTAGAAGATTGTTTACAATTAACAGAAACAGATATGACTATCTTTTTCCGTAACCTATCATATTTCAATAGCACTACTCCTACTAATGGATTACAAATTATTCGTGAGTCTTTTTACGACATAAAATCTGTAACCGAAGCTGTAAAAAATAGATGGAATTTATGGTTTGATACTTATGCAGACCGTTTACAACGCGAGTCAATTTCCGCGAAAGCGAAAAAAGAAAACATGAACAAAGTAAACCCCAAATATGTGTTACGTAATTATATGGCACAATTAGCAATAGATGATGCTAACAAAGGAGATTACAAATTAATTGACGAGCTATATAACCTTTTAAAACAACCTTATGCAGAGCAACCTAAACATCAAAAATGGTTTGCAAAACGACCAGAATGGGCTAGACATAAAGTAGGCTGTTCTATGTTATCTTGTAGCTCTTAAAATTAGGTTAAAAAGAAGGCTAACTGTTTTTCAATAAAAATAACTACTTAGTATTTTGTATCTTTACATAAAAAGAAAAAGGATGTCAGACACTAAAAAACCTGATAATATTGTCTTTAATCATGAGACACAAAAATACGATGCATCATTAAAACCGTATGCTACAAATGTTGGTGCTCCTGCTATAAAAGTAACAGAAAACGTCACCTGGAAAAACAAAAACGTACACAAAGCTAACCAACAAATTAAAGCCAAGTATTTAGAATTAAAAGCTGAATACGAAAAAATGATGGATGAGCTAGAATACAACAATTTAGTCTATAACGCTAAATTTAGTTTTCAACCTATAATTGGTGATACTTATCATTTATACAGAGACAAAAATGGACAACCCTTTTTATCTATTATCTCTCCAGACCAATGCAACTTTGATTTTGTAGGTAGTTTTTATTTAAACTCAGAGCATATCTGGAAAAGAATAGATCAAGACGACAACACACAACAATTACAATAACAAAAAAAATCCCAAGTAAACAACTTG
>NZ_BCBW01000004.1:0-31655 GCF_001315805.1 Olleya sp. ITB9 | reverse complement strand
AAACTAATAACTAAACTAACTAACAATAGAGTATGTATTTTTTATAATATATATTAAAACAGTAATTGTCAATTGACTGACTAATACTGTTAATAATATTTAGTTTCCTTTTTTGTAATCTTCTAAAAACTTAGCTAAACCACTATCTGTTAAAGGGTGTCTTAATAAACCTTCAATAGAGCTTAAAGGACCAGTCATAACATCTGCACCTAATTTAGCACAATCAATAACGTGCATTGTGTGACGTACAGATGCAGCTAAAATTTCAGTTTCAAAAGCATAGTTATCAAAAATATGTCTGATTTCTGCAATTAAGTTTAAACCATCTGTAGAGATATCGTCCAAACGTCCAATAAAAGGTGATACATAAGTTGCACCAGCTTTAGCTGCTAATAATGCTTGACCAGGAGAAAACACTAACGTTACATTAGTTTTAATACCTTTATCACTAAAGTATTTACAAGCCTTAACACCATCTTTAATCATTGGTAATTTAACCACAATTTGATCGTGTAATTCAGCAAGCGCTTCACCTTCTTTAACCATCCCTTCAAAGTCAGTTGAGATAACCTCTGCACTAACATCACCATCTACAATATTGCAAATGTCAACATAATGCTTCATAATATTATCGTGACCTGTAATACCTTCTTTAGCCATTAAAGATGGATTAGTCGTCACACCATCTAAAATACCCATATCCTGAGCGTCTTTAATCTGGTCTAAATTGGCAGTATCAATAAAAAATTTCATTTAAAAAATATTTAAGTTGTGTATATTTAATTATTTGGGCGTTACCACAAGGGTCAGGCTGTCCGTTATATCTTTTTTTGCCATTTGTGGCAGCAAAAAAAGGATGCCACTTCCATCCTTAACGCAACGCAAAGTTACAATTTAACTTTAGCATCTAAAATAATCATATCAAATGATATTAACATTTTAATTAAAGTCAAACGTTTTTACGAAAAAAAATAATTTCAATTGATTGTATTAATATAAGAACTTGGAATCTTTAATTTATTACTTGGAGTTTCCTATAACTTATAATGGTTTAAAAGCAACTTTTCGTACATTTTATCTGATAATAAAAACTTTAATACTATCGAAAATTTTTGCATTGGTGCACCAACCTTATAATGTATTTTCGGTTTTTTAGTATTAATAACCTGATGTACTTTTTTAGCCACAGCAATTGGAGAACTACTATTATCAACATGATCATCAATATCTTTAAGTACGCTTGGGTACTTAGTGTATGGAGAATCTTTTAAAACAGGAGCATGATAACGTCCAGCTGCAATATTGGTAGCAAAATCGCCTGGAGCAATATTGGTAAATTGTACACCAAAATCCTTAGTTTCCATACGTAATGCTTCCGTTACAATCTCCAAAGCACCTTTACTAGCACTATAAATACCACGATATGGTAATCCCATATAACCAGCAATAGATGTAATATTAATTACTAGACCTGATTGTTGTTTACGCATCTGTGGTAATACTGCTTTAATAACATTTATTGGTCCAAAAAAGTTAGTATTAAAATTATGTTGGATTTGCTCTTGCGGTAATTCTTCAATTGCACCATTAATACCTACACCAGCATTATTAACCAACACATCCAGTTTACCTTCTGCTTTAATCACTGTACTAACAGCTGTTGCAATAGTAACTGTATCATTAACATCCAAAGCAACCAACTTAAACTTACTATTGATATAGTTTGAAGGATTACGACTGGTACCATAAACGGTAAACCCTTTATCGGTTAAAAACTCTCCAATAGATTTTCCAATTCCTGAAGAACCTCCTGTAATTAATACAACTTTAGACATGTAAATAATTTTAAAAGTTAAAAGTATAAAAGTTGAAAGCACAAAACGACTTTAACTAAAAAAGATTTGCTAGAATTAACTAACAAATCTTTATTTTATGTTTGTAAATCTCTTTTTAATAATAAAAGGATTTAGAATAATCAAAAAAGGCAAGCTACCTACATCACACCGCTACGACCATTTACCTTTGCTTCGTTCCCGACCTGGAGGATTCAACAGGAGCTGGTTGTGTAGGACTTGCCGAGTGCAAAGATACACACATTTTATTTTTTCGCAATCATTTTTTATAATGAATTTTAATAAATAACTTGCTAACAAATAAGTTTACAAAATGAAAGCATTTAAATACCTTACAATCATATTTTTAGCCACTACTCTTTTTTCTTGTGGTGAAGACGTTGAAGCTCAAAAAAAGAGCTTTTCAGTAACAACTAACGCTAAAAATGGTACAATTAGCATTGATAAAACGCTAGAATTGTCTCTAAAAAATCCTAAAAACATCCAAGTTTCTTCAGTCACATATCAGTTAAACGGAAAAAAAATTGAAACTAAACAACAACTTTCTGACTTTAAATTAGGCGAACATAATTTAAAAGCAACCATAAATTTTAATGGAGAAACGACAGAAGTTAATCAAACTATAGCATTATTAAGTGATGTGGCTCCTAAATTTTTGAAAGTAGAAATTTTAAATACTTTTCCGCATGACAACACTTCTTTTACGCAAGGTTTAGAGTTTAATAATGGTGTATTATATGAAAGTACTGGACAACGTGGCGAATCTAAGATTAGGAAAATAGATTACAAAACTGGTGACGTTATTACTGAAACAGCTATACCTGATGCCTTTTTTGGAGAAGGAATTACAGTTTTAAACAATACCGTTTACCATTTAACTTGGCAAGGTCGTAAAGGGTTTACTTACGATGCTAACACTTTAGAGAAAAAAAGCAGCTTTAATTATGGACAAAGTCAAGAAGGTTGGGGATTTGCTAACAACGGAACTAAGCTTTATAAAAGTGATGGTACTAGTTTAATATGGTTATTAAATCCAGAAACTTTAGTTGAAGAAGACCATATACAAGTATGTACTACAAAAGGAAAAATTGGTAGATTAAACGAAATTGAATTTGCTAACAACAAATTATACGCTAATATTTGGGAGAAAAACGGAATTGCAATTATAAACCCTAAAAATGGTGCTGTAGAAGCGGTTATTGACTGTACAATACTAACCAAACAAATTCCTAATTTTTCTATTAACGAAAACTGTTTAAATGGTATTGCTTACAATCCTGAAACTGAAACTTTCTTTTTAACAGGTAAGCGTTGGGATAAATTATTTGAGGTTAAAATTTTAGAAAACTAACCTAATATATTAAAAGTTAAAAGTTTATAAATTGGCTGTTAAAGTCTCTTAATTAAATTTTTCATATAAAATGATAAATCTAAATTTGAGGCTAATCAACCAACCAAACATTGAAAACTTTTACAATAATACTTATCTTATTGACAGGCTATTTTGTGTCTGCTCAAACAGTAAACGGAATTGTTTACGACTCTATTGCTACCATAGAAAACATTAAAATCACCAATCTTGTTTCAAAAAAAATGACTGCTTCAGATGCCAACGGGACATTTTCAATAGCAGGAAAAATAGGTGATACTTTAAAATTTAGTTCGATATTTTATAAGGAACAAACATTAGTTTTGAAAGCTTTTCATTTCCACGAAAGTGTCGTTATTGAGCTAAAAAAAATCTACAATAATTTAGACGAAGTCAAACTTATAACACCATATAAAGAGCAATTAGCAGATGTTAAAACAGTAGAATCTAAATTAAAAAATCAAATTTTAGAGGATATAAAAAATAATCCTCACCTCTATTCTGATCAACCTGTAGCTGGTGGAATAGACGTCATTCAGGTTTTTGGATTAATTGCTAAACTGTTTGAAAATAAAGATAAATATGTTCCGCCTCCTTTTATTGAAATGACCTATGAAGATTTAGAAACGCTTTTTGAACAATCAAAACTATTTAATAGCAGTTTTTTAGTTAATGATTTAGCAATTGAAAAAGACTACATCCCAATGTTTTTAGAATTTGTTATTAAAAATGAACTTAACAGTAATCTTCTAGAAAAGGAAAAAGAGTTTGAACTACTAGAAATTTTTGTACAAAAAGGTCAAGTATTTAATAAAATTGTAGCAGACTTTAAAAAAGAACAACTTAATAAGAATTAAAGGCTTTTGATACTAAATCATTAATTCAAAAGTTATATTTTAGTCAACCAAAGTTACAATTACATTTATATGAAGCGTACGCTATATTTTATCTGCTGTTTAGGATTTATATTATTTTGCAGTTCTTGTCGTAAGGATTTTGAGTTTCAGGCTAGTTCTGGAAACCTAGGTTTTTCTAAAGACACAATATATTTAGATACTATTTTTGCAAATATTGGCTCAAGTACATACAACTTAAAAGTGTACAATAATAGTAACGAAGATATCTCTATACCTAATGTACAACTACAAAATGGCGAAACCTCTGGTTACCGATTAAATCTTGATGGTCAAGCCGGAAAAAGCTTTAATAATGTAGAGTTATTAGCAAAAGATAGCTTGTTTATTTTTATCGAAACGACTTTTAATACGACCACTACTCCACTTACTGACGACCAATTTTTATATACCGACAAAATAATTTTTGATGCTGGTGCTAACCTTCAAGATGTAGATTTAGTGACTTTAATTAAAGATGCTAATTTTATTTATCCTGATAAAAACAACACAACTGGTGTTGTTGAAACCCTAACACTTACAATAGATGGTCAACCTGTAGAAACAGAAATACAAGGACGAGAACTATTACCAGAAGAACTTACATTTACAAACCAAAAACCTTACGTAATTTATGGTTATGCTGCTGTACCAACAGGCGAAACATTAACTATTGATGCAGGAGCACGTGTCCATTTTCATGCTAATTCTGGATTATTAGTCTCAGAAGGTGCTACTTTAAATGTCAATGGAGATTTAAGTACTGACCAAGACCTTTTAGAAAACGAAGTGATTTTTGAAGGTGATAGACTAGAACCATTATTTAGTGATGTGCCTGGACAATGGGGAACTATTTGGCTATTTGATGGCAGTTTAAACAACACTATAAATCATGCTACTATTAAAAATGCTACAGTTGGAGTGTTATCTGATGGTAATGCTGATGCTGTAACAGATAAATTAACCATTACCAATTCTCAAATCTATAATATCAGTACGTTTGGTATTTTAGGTCGTAATACCTCTATTAAAGCAGATAATTTAGTTCTTAATAATGCTGGACAAGCTAGTTTTGGTGCCACTTTTGGTGGAAAATATAATGTGAGCCACTCTACTATAGCAAATTATTGGAACAGTAGTTTTAGACAATTTCCAGCCTTATTAATTAATAATTTTGTTATTGATGAAGACAATACTGCTTTTGTTTCTGATTTAACTGAAGCTAATTTTAGCAATTGTATTATTTATGGAAATGACAATCCTGAGTTGTTAATAGATGAAATTGAAGACGCTTCAATTGTATTTAACTTTAAGTTTACTAATTGTTTGTTACAATTTCAGGATAGCAGTAACTTTTTTACAAGTGAAAACTATGATTTTGAAGATACTACACATTACGAAAACATGATTTTTAATGACGATCCTGATTTTAGAGATGCTTTTGAAAACGATTTAATGATTGGTGAAGATTCTGCTGCAAATAGTCAAGGTAATACTACTTTTGCTACACAAGTCCCTAATGATATTTTAGGTATTGATAGAACTGCAAGTCCAGATTTAGGCGCTTATCAGCACACTGATTTTTAAGACTAAAAAACATCTTTAACTCTTTAAAAATAAGAAAGTACTAAATGTGACTTGAATATTCTTTATTAATTCAATTTAAAACCACTTAAATTAAATAAACACATATCGTCAGTTCGAGTGCGTCGACACAGGAGACGTGTATCGAAAACTTGTTACTGTATCACTACATTAAAGTAAAAACCATAAAACAAAAAAAGCCAGCTTTTCAGCTGGCTTTTTTTCCGCGAAAGCGAAATATATAATTTTAAATTAGGCTACAAATAAAGGTAAATCACTCATCATTGCATTTACTTTAATAGCAATTTCGTCTAATTTATCTTCATTGTCATGATTTTTAATCACTTCATCAATTAAATCAACAATAACCTCCATTTGGTCTTCTTTTAAACCTCTGGTTGTAATTGCAGCAGTACCTACTCTAATTCCTGACGTTACAAATGGCGATTTATCGTCAAAAGGCACCATGTTTTTGTTTACTGTAATATCTGCTTTTACCAATGCTTTTTCTGCATCTTTACCAGTAATATCTTTGTTACGTAAATCAATAAGCATCATATGGTTATCTGTACCTCCAGAAATAATTTTGTAATCGCGCTTTACAAATGCTTCAGCCATAGCTGCTGCATTTTTCTTAACTTGTAGCATATAATGCATAAATGGCTCAGTTAACGCTTCTCCAAAAGCAATTGCTTTTGCTGCAATGATGTGCTCTAAAGGTCCACCTTGATTACCAGGAAATACTCCAGAGTCTAATAAAGAAGACATCATACGTAGGTTTCCGTTTTTAAGTTTGATTCCAAATGGGTTTTCAAAATCTTTACCCATTAATATCATTCCTCCTCTTGGTCCACGTAATGTTTTATGTGTTGTTGTTGTTACAATATGACAATGTGGTAATGGATCGTTTAAAATACCTTTTGCTATTAATCCTGCAGGATGCGATATATCTGCTAATAAAATAGCTCCAACACTATCTGCTATGGTTCTGAAACGTTTAAAATCTATATCTCTAGAATAAGCAGAGGCACCAGCAATTATTAATTGTGGTTTTTCTTTAGTTGCAATTTCTTGTATTTTATCATAGTTTAAAACTCCAGTTTCCTGCTCTACTCCGTAAAATACTGGATTATATAATTTACCAGAAAAATTTACTGGAGAACCATGTGTTAAATGACCACCATGTGATAAGTCAAACCCTAATATTTTATCACCTGGTTTTAAACAGGCATGATACACTGCTGTATTGGCCTGACTACCAGAGTGAGGTTGTACGTTTGCATATGCTGCACCAAACAAAGTTTTTGCTCGGTCAATAGCTATTTGCTCAACCTCGTCAACCACTTCACAACCACCATAATAACGCTTTCCTGGATACCCTTCGGCATACTTGTTTGTTAGTACAGATCCTGCAGCTTCCATGACTTGGTCACTGACAAAGTTTTCTGATGCAATTAGTTCTATACCATCTAATTGGCGTTCTTTTTCGGCTTGAATTAATTCAAAAATTTGTTCGTCGCGTTGCATAATTGTATTGTTTTTAATTTCCGCTTTAAGCGAAAATAGTTTTATCGTTAAATATTTATCAAAAATAAGAAATAACCCTTTTAAATAATTGAAAAAACATATATTTACTTATAATTTATAAACAACAAATCAACAATTATATATATGCCATTATCAGCCAATAATCCAGATAGAAAATCGTGGTTACACGTCGATAAAAATTCAGATTTCCCTATTCAGAATATTCCCTTTGGTGTTTTCTTAACTAGAGATGACATTATTACCATAGGAACAAGAATTGGTGATACTGCAATTGATTTAGGCGCTTTACACCAATTAGGTTATTTTGAAGGAATCCCATTAACAGATGATATTTTTTTACAAGATACCTTAAACGATTTTATCGCAGATGGTCGTAAAACTTGGCGTTTAGTAAGAAATAGAATTGCCGAAATATTTGATGCCGATAATACATCTTTAAAAGATAATGTAAAAAACAAAGAAGTTGTATTATTTAGATTAGATGAAATTGAAATGCAATTACCTGTTCAAATTGGTGATTACACAGATTTTTACTCTAGTATAGAGCATGCTACCAATGTAGGTACGATGTTTAGAGATCCTGATAATGCATTATTACCAAACTGGTTACATATACCTGTTGGATATCATGGTAGAAGTAGCTCTATTATACCTTCCGGAATACCTGTACACAGACCACAAGGTCAAACCTTACCTGCTGGAGCAACAGAACCAGTTTTTGGTCCAAGTAAGTTAGTAGACTTTGAGTTAGAAATGGCTTTTATTACTACTGATGCTAACGATTTAGGAGAACCAATACCTGTAAATGAAGCTGAAGAATATATTTTTGGTCTAGTTTTATTTAATGACTGGTCAGCACGTGATATACAAAAATGGGAATATGTACCATTAGGACCATTTTTAGCAAAAAACTTTGCGTCTTCAATTTCTCCTTGGATTGTAACCTTAGATGCGTTACAACCATTTAAAGCAGACAACCCAAAGCCTTTAAAAAAGCAATTACCATACCTACAACAGTCTGCTAAAAAGAATTATGATATTAATTTAGAAGTTGCTATACAACCAGAAAAAGCTAAAGAAACGGTTGTTACAAGATCTAATTTTAAACATATGTATTGGAGTATGTCTCAACAATTAGCACACCATACTATTAATGGTTGTCCTGTTAATTCTGGAGACATGATGGGAAGTGGTACCATATCTGGACCAACACCTGATAGTTATGGATCTATGTTAGAATTATCTTGGAGAGGTGAAAAACCTGTAAAAATGCAAGATGGAACTGAACGTAAATTTATAAACGATAACGATACTGTTATTATGAGAGGTTACTGTGAAAAAGATGGTACTAGAATTGGTTTTGGAGAAGTTAAAACAAAGTTATTACCTGTCTTTGAACCTAAAAAAACAAAATAACAACACGCTATATTTCAAACACTTAACCCTTAAATTTAATTATTTAAGGGTTTCTTTTTTGGGTTTGGCACGCAATTTGGATTTCTATTAACATAGAAACCAATTAAATCCAAAAAAGATGAAAAATTTTACACTTATTACAGTACTTCTTCTAGTGCTAACATCTTGCGTTGGAAGAAAACAAATTGAAAAACAATTACATTCTGGTGATTATGATCTAGCAATAAGCAATGCTTTAAAAAAACTAGAAAACAACAAAGACAAAAAACGTAAACAAAGTTATGTAATGATGCTTCAAGATGCGTTTTATAAAGTTGTTGAACAGGATCACACCAACTTAAACCATTTAACTAAAGATGGTAATCCAGAGTTATATGAAACCATATATAATACTTATTTAGATTTAAATAGTCGTCAAAATGCTATTAAGCGTGTTTTACCATTACAGATTGGTGGACAAAATTTAAAACTAGATTTTAATGATTATAGTAATGAAATTATTAATTATAGAACTAAAGTATCAGAATACAAATACACACAAGCGAAACAGTTAATGACAACAAATGATAAGTTTTACAATCGTGATGCTTATGAGTTGTTACAGTCTATTGAAGCTATTAATCCTAACTACAAAAATGTTAGAGAATTAATGAATGAGGCACATTTTAAAGGAACTGATTTTGTTTTAGTTACTATACAAAATCAAACACGTCAAATTTTACCACAACGTTTAGAGGCTGATTTATTAAATTTTGATACTTATGGGCTTGATCAATTTTGGACAACTTATCACGCTAACGCTGATTACAATTTAGAGTATGATTATGCTATGGATTTGCAATTACAACGTATAAACATATCTCCAGAGCATGTTACTGAAAGACAATTATTACGTCAAAAAAACATAGTTGATGGTTGGGAATATGTTTTAGACGCTAACGGAAACGTAGCAAAAGACAGTTTAGGCAACGATATTAAGCAAGATAAAATTGTTAATATAAAAGCTAGATTTTTTGAAATAAACCAATTAAAATCTACACAAGTTATTGCTAAAGTTGTGTATACTGATTTAAAACAAAATCAAATATTAGACAATTTTAATATTGATAGTCAATTTGTTTTTGAAAACACTTTTGGAACCGTAAAAGGAGATCAAAGAGCTTTAAACACTGAAGACTTACAATTATTAAGAAACAAACAAGTGCTTTTTCCAAGTAATGAACAAATGGTTTATGATACTGGTGAGGACCTAAAACACAAACTTAAAGATATCATATCAAGATACCGTTTTAGAAGTTAAAACATATATTTTTGAAACAAAAAACTCTCAAATTACTTTGAGAGTTTTTTTATTATTTTTTAATAATTTTTTTTGTCGATACATTTCCTAATTCATCTTTGAGTTCTAAGAAATAAATACCCGAAGTTAAATCCTGAAAATTGATTTCAAAATTTTCACTTATCAATTTTCCATAAGCATCAAATAACTTTTTATTTTTTATTGTATTACTTGTATTAATCTTAAGTTCATTAGTAAATGGATTTGGATATACTTTGAAATAAATACTTTTAAAACTTGACAAAGATAATACGTTACACTCTGCTTCATTTTCAACAAATGTAGAAGCGTTATCTATTTGCCAATCTTGATAATCATTCACTAGATTGTTTGCATCTGATGCATTATCAACATAAATACAAGTCAATGCTGGATTAAGTTCCGCTCTAAAATTAGAATAAGTATTTGATGGATCAGTAGTGGTTCCTGCTAAAAGACCATTAGCTCCATTTCTTACATCTAAATTTGTTAAATCATTTTCATAACACCATAGCCTTTCAAGTAAATTGTTGGCAGATACATCTAAGGATGTCAATTGGTTTAAAGCACAAAAAAAAGAAGTAAGTGATAGATTTTGACTAATATCAATACTGCTTAGTTGATTTTCACTACAGTTAACAAGTGTTAGATTTGGATGATTACTAATATCTAAACTAGTTAAACTATTAGTAAAACAGAACAAACTTTCTAAACTTAAATTATTAGACAAATTTAATGTTGTTAAATTATTTTGTCCAACATTTAAACTTGTTAAAGCAACAAAATCCTCAATTCCAGTTAGATCAGAAATATTTTCATTTCTAACATTTAAAAAAGTCAAAGACTCGATATCAGAGGTTAAAACAACTCCATTAATAGTTCCATCACTATCAATACCATCGTTGATTAAAGCTTGTTCGAAATTAGAATCTGGAATGTTAGTCGTTTGGCTATAAATTTGAATATTAGAAAATAAGCAAAGAATAAAAAAAGTAATTTTAGTCATGTTTTTTTGATAAAAATATATTAAAAACATTAATACAAAAAATTACCTGATGTTTTTATGCAAAAAAATCCTTCAACCCACTTAAAATACTTTGCACAGCGTAAGATGCCAGTATCAATCCCATAATTTTACTTATTACAGTAATACCGTACTCTCCTATCTTATCTTGAACTTTATTAGCTGCTAACAATAAAAGACCTGTTAAACCAACTACTAAAAAGACTAGTAATGTGGTTAACAATTGTTGTTGAATTGTATATATATGATTATCGGTTAACAATACCACTGCCATTATAGCTCCTGGTGAAGCTATGGAAGGGATTGCCACAGGAAAAATAGTTACATGTTTATAGTCTTTGATCCCGTGTTTTTCAGTTTCGGGTTTACCTTCTCCAAAAATCATTGTTAAAGCAAATAAAAATAATATTACTCCTCCAGAAATTTGAAACGCATCTAAGGTGACATTCATACCTTCTAGAATTAATTGACCAATAACTATAAAAAACAATAAGACTAAAAAAGCCACAAAACTAGCTCTTATAGCAACTCGCTTTTTATATTTTTTATCAAAATTTTTAGTTGCTTCTAAATACACAGGTATAGAACCTAAAGGATCTATGACTGCAAATAAAAACAGGAAAGAGGTTAAAATTTCTTTCATAAATTATAAACACTATTTTTTTAAAGTTACACCTTGAGTAGTAAAAGATAAACCTTGCTGTCCGTAGGTTGTAATCATAACACCTTCAAAATAAGGTGGATTTACATGTTTTGGTATGGACCAATCAAATAAAAAGTTAGCTCCAGTACCACCTTCACTATCTGTTTCATTTATAACGATCTCTATAGTTTGCATTGGCTTTACAAAAATTGGCTTTGCAAAATAAGATTTAATCAACTGACCTTTAGTATCATAAAAATCAGCCTTGTTTATAAAAATAGTATCAGAGGTATTAATGTTTCTTATACTTACAGTTGCTGTTAAATCATGCTTTTTATGCTCTGTAACACTATAAATTTGCGAATATACAGACAGATAACTTGAACCTGTTAATAACGAATCTGACAACTTTGCATTCCACTGCATATTTTTCCAGTTGTTGGAAGGCACGCTATCATTGTTTATTTCAGTTTCACAACTAAAAAAAGAGAATAGTATTAAAGTAAAAAACAATATTGGCTTCATTATAATTAATCAAATTGGTTAAGATTTATTTCATTTATTTGACCATGACTTGCATGTGCAACAGCAATACCATTTTTTACAACAATTAATTGTGGTGATTGGTGCATGACTTGAAATTTATAACCCGTCTCATTAGACACCTCTCTATAGTTTAATAAATCTAAATAGTATAAATCTATATTTATATCTAAGTCATACATTGCAATAAACTGGTTCATAACCATACTACTTATACCGCATCTTGTAGAATGCTTAAATATAACTTGAGTTTTAGTTTTTGATTTTTGAACAATAGAATCTAATGCTTCAACAGAGGTTAAAGGTATCCATGGTAAAACCTTTTTTTCTTTTGGTTGAGTGTCGCTTCCAAATAATTTATTAAAAATCCCCATTTGTATTTCTTTTTTTAGTTTAAATTATACCAAATTTTTAACGAAGATACTACAGGAAAACGTATAAACTATATCCTAATTTCCTTATTTAAACCTTCTAATATATTTTGAAGTTCTCCTCGTTTGATTGGCTTAATTATGTAGTCGGAAATTTCGGAAATACTTGCAGCTTTTTTTACATCTTTAGCATCAACTGAGGATGACACCATATATATAGTTATTTTTTTTCCAACTCTGGGATTGATTTTAACAAACTCATCCATAAACTGAAATCCATCCATGATTGGCATATTAATATCTAATAAAATAACGTCTGGTAATGCTTTAACATTTTCAATGTTTTTAGTTATAAAATCAAATGCCTCATCACCATCAGAAAATGCCATAATGTTTTTATCAAAACCTATAGACTTTAAAATTTTAACTACAGTAAATTTGTAGATTTCGTCATCATCAACAATACAAATATTTAAATCGCTTTTCATTTTTATTTATTAAAATTAATGATGAAGGTTGATCCTTCATTAACAACACTTTCAGCAGTAATCTTACCACCTAATGCTTCCACATGTAATTTGGTCATAAATAGACCGACTCCTTTTGCTTCAGGATGTCTATGAAAAACTTTATGCAGACCAAATAATTTATGTCTGTGTCTGTTAAGGTCTATGCCTAATCCATTATCTTGGATGTGTAATACTGCCTTTCCATCAACTTTAGTTGTCCATACATGAATTTCGGGTGTTCGGGTTTGAGACCTGTACTTCAATGCATTTTCAACTAAATTAAGAAAAATACTTTCAAAATAAATCTTATTGTAAGAAATTTTATTTATTTCTGAAAAATCAAAGGTAATATTAGCTTTAGTCTTAATAATTTGAGCAGCTAGTAACTCTTTTGTTTTATATAATGTCTCATCAAAAAACACATTTGACTGGCTTACTCTATCATTTTTAACTTTAAGAGCTTGTACTAATGTATTTAAGGTAAGTGTTAAGTGACTGGTTACCTTTTTAAAATTATATATTACTTCCTCCTTTTCTAATTGATCTACAGACAAATCATACATGTCCAACAACGAGTTTAAGTTACTTACAGGAGCTCTTAAATTATGAGACGTTATTTGGGCAAAGTCAGCTAATTGCATATTTTGTGCTATTAATTTATCAGCTAAATGCTCTAAATTTTTATTAGCACTTATTATTTTTTGCTTGTCTTCTTTTTGTTTAGTAACATCTCTAATTGCTGCAGATACAAGCAACCCATCTTCTGTCTCAACTGGACTTAAACTAACTTGAACTGTAAATTCTTCCCCTTTTTTATTTACACCTATTAATTCTTTATTTTCACCCATCCCTATCGACTTAGGATCCTCAAAGTAATTATCCTTATAGGTTTTAAAATTTCCGACAATACGTTTTGGTATTAAAATTTCAATCTTCTTATCTAATAATTCAGTATAGGTATAACCAAACATTTTTTCAGCTTGCTTATTTATTAAATGTATTCTTTTATTAGCATTTAAAATTATCATGGCGTCTGGAGCAGACTCAAGTAATCCTTTAAATTTAATTTCAGCCATACGCTGTTTAGTAATGTCTTGGCAAGTACCTATAATTTCACATATTTCATCATTACTATCTTTAATTACTTTTCCTAATACACTAACTGTTTTAACTGATCCATCTGAAACCACTATACGATGTACAAGCTCTCCATCAAAACACTTGTTAGTCATTGTTTGCTTCATATGATTTATTAACATATCAACATCATCAGGATGAGTCATTTCTAATAAAGTATTTTTATCTATTTTAACATCTTTATCTATACCTGAAACATCATACATACTAGAAGACCATGTTATTTTATCTGATTTAGTATCTAAAATCCAATGACCTATATTATTGATTTTTTCAGCAAAATTTAAAAGTTCATTTTGTTTAAGCAGTTTACTTTCAGCTTGCTTCAAGTAAGTAATGTCTTGAACCACTCCAAATACTCTTACACATTCTCCGTCTACAAATTCTGCTTTACCAATATCTCTCACCCATATATGTTCTCTGTCAGATGTTATAACTTCCAACTCTAAATCAAATGGTTTCCCTGTATTTTTTATGGTCTGTATGGCTTTAATTATTTTTTTACGACTAGCTCCATCTTTATACAAAAACAAGCTTCTATTGCCATACAACTGTTTATCACTTTTAATTTTAAGAAACTTTTTAGCCATAGGGCTAAATGTTAATTTATCAGATTTCACATCCAACTCCCAAGTACCAATTTTAGCAACTTCACTCGTGCTTTTTAAGATTTGTTCAACTTTTTCTTTCGCTAAACGTTCTTCTTTTTGCTTTGTAATATCACCTGTATACATTAGTAAACCTCCAACTTTACCGTCAGATAAATACCAAGGTCTTACATCCCAAAATATCCATTGTACTGTTCCATCTGCTCTTACAAAAGGAGCCTCTTCACAAACATCAATATATCCATTTAAACATTTTTGATGATTTGCTTTCCAGTCGTCTCCTATTTCTGGAAAAATGTCGTAATGAGATTTCCCTATTATTTCTACATTTTTTTTATTATACGTTTTTTTCCATTTTTCAGAAACAGCTATATATTTCATGTCCTTATCTAACATCGCTAAAGATGGGGCTGCTTGAGAAATAAATATTTGATTGTAATATTCTTTTTGTTCCAGATCAAATCGTAATCGCTCTAATTCCTCTAAATTTTTATCAACTAAAGACTGTGTCTTTTTTAATCGAGTATTACTAATTTCTAAATCCTTATTTTTTGCCAACAACAGTTGTATATTAGGAAACCATAAAAAGAAAAAACCAGTAATCATTATTATTACACATAGACCGCTAATTTTATAAAAATTATACTCAATTTGCTTCAAGTTAGATTCTGCTCGTTTTTGATATTCGTTAACAATTGCATCCATAGCAAATAAATAAGCCAACTCAGTAGCTCTAAACTTAGCCATGTTACTACGATTATAAACCGTAGCATTTATCAAATCTTTACTCTCTTTAATTAATAATTTTAAATTACTATCAACAATACTAAACAATGAGTCAAGTTTAGCTGAATGATCTGTTTTTATATATTCATTAAATAAAAACAAATGAGAAGTCTTTAGCTCTTCAGATAATTGGTATATAGAATCGCTTATAACATGTCTTGGCAAAAGGTTCTTGTCATTATGGGCAATAAAAGTTAATTTTGATAATCGCTGGCTTAACATCCTTTGTTTACCAGATTTATTTATTAAGTAGGCATCATTATGCTGCACTAAAACGTGTTTTTTTAAAATATAAAAAAAGGAGAGAAATACTATTGAAAAAATAGTAGTAAAGATTATAAATCTTTGGTTGGTTTTTCGTTTGAGGTTATTCATTATTAAGCTAACATGATATTTGATTTATAGTTGTTCAAACAGTATTTAATAACAGTTTAAACTAAGGGCAACTATTGACTAATACATAAAAGATTAATCAACTATCATTTTAGGAGAATTAACACCACAAATAAAAGCAAAATAATTTTATTATTAAACTAGTTAGGTAAGTGAGGTTAACAATATTAAATATAAGCTTAATTTTATTAAAACCCTAAACAAAACGACAAAAAGTCACTTAAAACCAGTGCAATACAGACATTTTGTCTTACAAAAACACTTGGTAAGGTAATTGAAATAGAGATGATGTAAAACAATTAAATAATATGGTTTTCGCTAAAGCGGAAATAAAAAAACATAAATATATGAACCCAAATAATTATACAATCAAATCGCAAGAAGCCATACAACGTGCGCAACAGATTGCACAAAGTTATGGTCATCAACAAATAGAAAATGAACACTTTTTTAAAGCCATTTTTGAAGTTGATGAAAACGTATTACCATTCATCTTAAAAAAATTGAATGTTAATATTAATGTACTAGAATTAGCCTTAGACAAACAATTAGAAAGTTTTGCTAAAGTTACAGGTGCAGATTTAGTGCTATCCAGAGAGGCTAGCAAAACCTTAAACGAAGCTTCAATCATAGCAAAAGCCATGAATGATGATTACGTCTCTGTAGAGCACTTTATACTAGCTATTTTTAAATCAAATAGTAAAATAGCGCAAATGCTAAAAGACCAAAGTGTTACAGAAAAAGGTTTAAAAGCTGCTATTGAAGAGCTAAGAAAAGGAGATCGTGTGACTTCACAAAGTCAAGAAGACACTTATAATTCACTTAACAAATACGCAAAAAACCTCAACCAATTAGCAAGGGACGGAAAACTTGATCCTGTTATTGGACGTGATGAAGAAATTAGAAGAATCCTTCAAATACTTTCTAGACGAACCAAAAATAATCCTATTCTAGTTGGTGAACCTGGAACTGGTAAAACTGCAATTGCTGAAGGTTTAGCGCACAGAATTGTTGATGGTGATGTCCCTGAAAATTTAGTTGACAAACAAATTTTTGCTTTAGACATGGGAGCACTTATTGCTGGAGCTAAATTTAAAGGCGAATTTGAAGAGCGTCTAAAAGCTGTTATTAAAGAAGTTACAGAAAGTGAAGGTGACATAGTCTTATTTATTGACGAAATCCATACACTTGTTGGTGCTGGAGGTGGTCAAGGTGCAATGGATGCAGCTAATATTTTAAAACCTGCTTTAGCACGTGGAGAGCTTCGTGCAATTGGAGCTACAACTTTAGATGAGTACCAAAAATATTTTGAAAAAGACAAGGCTTTAGAGCGTCGTTTCCAGAAAGTAATGGTCGACGAGCCTGATACAGAAAGTGCAATTTCAATACTAAGAGGTATTAAAGAAAAATACGAAGCTCACCACAAAGTACGTATTAAAGATGATGCTATTATTGGTGCTGTAGAGCTGTCTCAACGCTATATAACCAATCGTTTTTTACCAGACAAAGCAATTGATTTAATGGATGAAGCTGCTTCTAAAATGCGCATGGAAATTAATTCTAAACCAGAAGAATTAGACGTCTTGGATAGAAAAATCATGCAATTAGAAATTGAAATTGAAGCCATAAAGCGAGAAAAAGATGAAGTTAAACTTAAATCTTTAAGAAACGATTTAGCAAATCTTAAAGAAGAAAGAAACGAAATTAATGCCAAGTGGAAAAGCGAAAAAGAAGTTGTTGACAACATCCAAAATACAAAACAGGATATTGAAAACTTTAAGCTTGAAGCTGAAAAAGCAGAACGCGATGGTGACTATGGTAAAGTAGCCGAGTTACGTTATGGTAAAATTAAAGAAGCACAAGAGCAACTAGAACTTTTACAAAAAGATTTGCAAGACAATCAGTCTGAAAACTCTTTAATAAAAGAAGAAGTAACCTATGAAGATATAGCCGAAATTGTTGCACGCTGGACAGGTATACCTGTTACAAAAATGCTACAAAGTGATCGTGAAAAATTACTTAAACTTGAAGACGAATTACATAAACGTGTTGTTGGTCAAAACGAAGCTATTACTGCTGTTAGTGATGCTGTTAGACGCAGTCGTGCTGGATTACAAAATCCAGACAAACCAATCGGTACCTTTTTATTTTTAGGAACTACTGGTGTTGGTAAAACCGAATTAGCAAAAGCTTTAGCAGAATACCTTTTTGATGATGAAGGCGCAATGACTAGAATTGATATGAGTGAGTATCAAGAACGTCATGCGGTAAGCAGATTAGTTGGTGCACCTCCTGGATATGTTGGTTATGATGAAGGTGGACAATTAACCGAAGCTGTTAGACGTAAACCATATTCTGTTGTACTTTTAGACGAAATTGAAAAAGCACATCCTGATACTTTTAATATTCTGTTACAAGTATTAGATGAAGGCCATTTGACAGACAACAAAGGACGTATTGCAGATTTTAAAAACACAATAATTATTATGACTTCAAACATGGGAAGCCAAATAATACAAGAGCGTTTTGATGCTGTTAAAGATGTGGACACAGCAATTGAAGGCGCTAAGGTTGATGTTTTAGCTTTATTAAAGCAAACAGTTAGACCTGAGTTTTTAAACAGAATAGATGATATTATAATGTTTACACCACTGACTCAAGATAATATTACTGAGATTGTTGGATTACAATTAAAAGGAATCACTAAAATGATTGCCAAACAAGGTATTACATTTGATGCCACTCCACAAGCAATAACCTATCTTGCTAATAAAGGTTTTAATCCAGAATATGGAGCAAGACCTGTAAAACGAGTGATTCAAAAAGAGGTACTAAACCAATTAAGTAAAGAAATTTTATCTGGTCAAGTTAGTACAGAAAGTATCATTTTGTTAGATGAGTTTGATGGACAACTAGTCTTCCGTAATCAAGGAGATTTAGTAACAGAAGACATACATTCATAAAGTTCTGTTAATGCAAAATAAACCAAATATTAACACGTTTTGATAATGGTTGGTTAGTTGAAAAGCAACACAATACTTTTAAATAAGTGGCGTGTTGCTTTTTTGTTTTATATTGTAAGAATCTAATAAAAAAACCTTTTGACTTGTATACTTTAAAGTTTAAAAACCAATTTTTGATTCTATTTTTACTTATAACCAATCTTGCGTATTGTCAAGTAAATTTTAAAAACAATTTAAAATCAGAATCAGATTTTAACAGTCTTAAAACAGCTCCTGTTACAAAAAAATACGGTCGTGTAGATGCTTTAAAGGTCGTTTATGATATTAAATCAAAACAGTTATACTTTATAAATAGTAAAGTGTATAAATACCACTTTAGATTTTGTAGTGGTTACCTCAACATTTCTCAATCTTTACAACAATTTAACAACACTAATTACAAAGCAGAACATAAAAACAAACGCTTTTTATTAGGAAACATTAATCACTATCTAGCCAATGACTCTTATAGTTTAGAATTGTCTCCTATAGATGATATGCAAATAAATGATATTAAAACGTTTTACAATGCTGTTAAAAAAGCAACTTATTTTAATAACTTTAATTTCTTTTTAAATACCGCAAGATTAGAAAACTTAAAATCAGCGATTCAAATCCCTACATTATCAGCTTCAGATTTATATGGAGACCAAACGTATCAAGCTGTAAGTACTCAAAAAAGTTATGGCATTTTAAAATTTGTTAATGTAGATCAATTAACTAAACAGAACATATCAAAACAGGATATAATAGTTATTAACCAACCTATATTAGAACTACCTATAACAGCAGGTGTTATTACAACTATATTACAAACACCGTTAAGTCACATTTCTGTTTTAGGAAAAAACAGACAAATACCTATTGCTGCTTACACTAAAGCCATGCAATCTAAAGTTTTAAAACAATATAAAAACAAGTATGTTTCTTTTGAGGTCACCTTAGACACCTTTTACATCAAGCCAATTAGTAAAGCGCAGTTTATTAGAAAAACTAAAAAAGAAAAAAAGAAAACACTATTTCTAACAAAAAACACAACCACAAAAACACTAATTAATATTGACAATTTAAACCAAAAATCAATAAATACTGTTGGAGGAAAAGCTGCAAACTTTGGAGTCTTATATGATTTAGCTAAAAAAGAAGAGTTTAAAATACCTGAATCTGCTTTTGCTATTCCTTTTTATTTTTACGAAGCACACTTAAAAACCTCTGGAGCCGACACTTTGGTCAAACAAATGGTTTATGATTATAAAATTAATCAAGACAAAACTGTATTAGCAAAACAATTAAAAGCTATACAAAAAAGAATTAAAAACACACCAATAGCAACTAAATTAATTAAAGATATAGAAGCAAAAGCAAAAAGCTTGGGCAACTATACTAGACTACGCTTTAGAAGCTCTACAAATGCAGAAGATATTGTCGGTTTTTCTGGTGCTGGATTATACGACTCTAAAACAGGAATTATTGGACACAAAAAGAAAACCATAGAAAAAGCTATAAAAAAAGTATGGTCTAGCTTATGGTACCAACGTGCTTTTTTAGAACGTGATTATTTTAATATCGATCAAAACAGTATTGCAATGGGTATTTTGGTACATCGCTCTTTCCCTAACGAAAAAGCCAATGGTGTCGCTATTACAAAAAACTTATACCGAAAAAATTATTTAGGTAACGTCATAAATGTACAAGTTGGCGAAGCTAGTGTTGTACAGCCTGAAGCTGGTGTAACTTGTGACCAGATTATTTGCTATTCTGGATCGTCATCCAAATTATATAACCAAAAACGTATTGTAGAAATCATTTCTCACTCAAACCTAAATAACGGAAATTTAGTAATGTCAGAAACCGAAATCATCAACCTTTCTGAACAACTAGAAAAAATCAAAAAACACTATTATTACAACGTATACAAATCCAAACAAAAGTATTTAGAGTTTGGACTGGATATCGAGTTTAAATTAGATGGAGAAAATAGAGACCTTTACATAAAGCAAGTCCGTTATTTTAATGACTAATAATGACTAAAGTTGTAATGCCTTTTTACTTATCTCTAACTGCTCTTTAAATAAGCTTTCAGTAACCTCTGTATTCCAAAACGGAATCATTTGTTTCATTATAGCTTGTCCTTTGTCAGAATTAAGTATTTCTGGAAATGCTTGTTCTAAAACTTGTAACATTACAGAAGTTGCAGTTGAGGCTCCTGGTGAGGCGCCTAACAAACAAGTGATACTTCCGTCTTTACTACTTACAACTTCTGTCCCAAATTGTAAAACACCACCTTCGTATTCGTCTTTTTTAATAATTTGCACGCGTTGTCCTGCAACTAGCAACTCCCAATCATCACTTTTAGCATCCTTAACAAACTTTCTTAAAGCGTCCATACGGTCTTCATGAGATGACGTTACCTGCTCAATTAAATATTTTGTTAATGGTAAATTATGCCAAAAAGCACCTAATAATGGCGAAATATTATCAAATTTAACCGATTTTAATAAATCAAAATTAGACCCTTCCTTTAAAAACTTAGGACTAAATCCTGCGAATGGTCCAAATAATAATTCGCGCTTACCATTAATATAACGTGTGTCTAAGTGTGGTGTTGACATTGGAGGATCACCTAGACCTGCTTTACTATAGACTTTTGCATTATGTTGGTTAATAATGGCTTCATTTTTACAAACTAACCATTCTCCACTAATAGGAAAACCGCCATAACCTTCCTTCTCTTCAATTTCTACCTTTTGTAACAATAACAAGCTTCCGCCTCCTGCTCCAATAAACACATGTTTAGACTCTAAGTTAAATTTTTCTTTAGTTTCTAAATTTTCAACCTCAACAGTCCAGTCAATATCAGGACTTGGGTCTATATCTTTAACCTCCATATTACAATGCACAGGTGTATTATATTTAGTCTCTAAAATATCAAATAACGTTTTTGTTAAAGCACCATAATTAACCTCTGTACCTCTATCTATTCTTGAAGCTGCCATCACCTCATCGTCTTCCCTATTTTGCATGATTAAAGGAAACCATTCTTTCATTTTACTTTTGTCTTTAGTAAACTGAATGGTATCAAACATAAAATGATGTTTCATGGTATTATAACGTTGTTCCAGATACCTAGCATTTTCTTGTCCTAACACCCAACTATGGTGTGGTACGGCAGCTATAAAACTATTTGGATTAGTTAATAAACCTTGATCTGCCAAATAGCTCCAGAACTGTTTTGACTCTTCAAACTGTTGACATATTTTAATTGCTTTTTCAATAATAACTTGACCGTCTTTTTCTGGACAATAATTCAATTCGCATAAAGCAGAATGTCCTGTTCCTGCATTATTCCAAGCTGCAGAGCTTTCTTGAGCAACCTCATTTAAACGCTCGACAATTAACACTTTTAAATCTGGTTTTAAGATTTTGGTCATTAGTGCTAAAGTAGCACTCATTATTCCGCCTCCAACACATATTAAATCATAGTCTTGTGTAGTGTCTAGTTTAAAATTGCTCATCTATTTGTATTTTTTGTTTAAATATAAATAAGTCATTTGATAAATTAATTTTAAATGAAAGAAAAAAGTAAAAACTGACCATTATCATTGTAAAAAAAGTTTGTTAAGCGATTTTACAGCAGGAGCATATCTTATCATTAAAACCCGTAACTTTATATACTAATTTTTTATACCAATGAATATCCTAAATAAATACATAGATCACACTATATTAAAGGCTACTGCTACAAAATTTGATATAATCAAATTATGTAAAGAGGCTGTAACACACGATTTTTTTTCTGTATGTGTTAATAGTTGTTATGTATCTCTGGCTAAAGCCGAAATTAAAAACAGTAATACAAAAGTCTGTAGTGTCATTGGATTTCCGTTAGGTGCTATGAGTACTAAAGCTAAAGTTGAAGAAACTAAACAGGCTATTAAAGATGGTGCAGACGAAATTGACATGGTTATAAACATAGGCCTACTCAAAAGCGAAGCATTTGACGCGGTTTATAACGACATTAAAGCTGTAAAAGACCAATTACCTAATCAAGTCTTAAAGGTTATTTTAGAAACCTGTTATTTAACAGATCAAGAAGTCACAAAAGCTAGTCAATTAGCTATAAAAGCTGGTGCTGACTTTATTAAAACGTCTACTGGTTTTGGTACAGCAGGTGCAACTATACATCATGTAAAACTAATGAAGGACGCGATAAAAAACTCTAACACAAAAATTAAAGCGTCTGGTGGTATTAGAGATACTAAAACCGCTTTACAGTACATTAATCTTGGTGTAGAACGTATAGGTACATCTAACGGAATAGCTATAGTGACAGGCAAATATTCCGGAGAAAAAAGCTATTAACCACGACACTAATCATTTCATTTTTAAACAAAAAACTATGAGCATACATATTGGAGCCCAAAAAGGCGATGTTGCAGAAACTATATTATTACCAGGTGACCCTTTACGTGCCAAATGGATTGCCGAAACTTTTTTTGACAATCCTGTTTGTTTTAATCAAGTTAGAGGCATGTTAGGTTATACTGGGACATATCAAGGTAAACCAATCTCTGTGATGGGAACAGGAATGGGTGTACCTAGTATTTCTATCTATGCACATGAGCTAATTACTCAATTTGGAGTCAAAAACTTAATTCGCGTTGGTAGTGCTGGATCATACCAAAAGCATATTAAAATTAGAGACGTGGTTTTAGCTATGGCTGCTTCTTCAAATTCTGGTGTTAACGAACTTAGGTTTGGTGGTGCTGACTATGCTCCTACTGCAAGCTTTGAATTATTCCAAAAAGCTGTAGAGACTGCCAAAGCTAAAAATATTGCTATAAAAGCTGGAAATGTTTTTACTTCTGACGAGTTTTATGCAGACGATTTTGAATCTTACAAAAAGTGGAGTAAATTTGGTGTACTTTGTGTAGAGATGGAAACTGCAGGTTTATATACTGTTGCAGCAAAACACAATGTTAATGCATTAACCATTTGTACAATATCAGACTCGTTAGTGACTGGAGAAAAAACCACTAGTAAAGAACGAGAAACTACTTTTAAAGACATGATAAATATTGCTTTAGAGTTAGCCTAAAACCCAAAACACCCATGAAAAAATTATTAATACTAACGTTAATTTGCTTAAGTTTTTCTTGTAAAAAACAAACAAAAAAGACGACAACGTATTACCTGATAAGGCATGCCGAAAAAGAGCGTACTGATAGTTTAAACAAAAACCCTGATTTAAATCTTAAAGGTCAACAACGTGCTATTAAATGGAGTAATACTTTTAACGCTATTAATTTTGATGCGATTTATACCACAAACTACAAGCGTACTATTCAAACCGCACAGCCAACTGCTAATAAGCAAAATATTAAACTAAAGTTTTATAATGCTAATCAACTTTATAGTCAAGAATTTAAAAAGAATACAACCGGAAAAACGGTATTAGTGGTTGGTCATAGCAATACCACACCAAGCTTTGTAAATGCCATCATCAAACAAGATAAATACAAAGCCATTAATGACACTGTTAATAGTAATTTATTTAAAGTAACCATTACTAATGGCAAAATAAATGACACACTTATTGATAATAAATAGTAATGTTAAATTTACAACCTGTTACATTAGCTAAGCATGCTAATTTATATGCTTTAATGCTTCGTATTTATCCTCCTGCTTACCAACAGCTTTGGGTAAATCAGGATTGCAATTGGTATATTAATAGTCAATACAATAAAGATAATTTAAAAGAAGAGTTACAACTAGCACATTCTAATTACTATTTTATTCAATTTAATAACTCAACTATTGGTATTTTAAGATTAGTACATCAACCTATTAAAAAAACGACTAAGCTACACAGGTTATATTTAGACCAAGACTATCAAGGACAAGGTTTAGGTAAAAAGGTTATGACTTTAGCTATAACTATAGCCAAACAAAAACTATCTAAAACCATTTGGCTAGAAGCTATGGACACCCAAACACAAGCGTTACAGTTTTATAAAAAAATGGGGTTTATAATTACAGAAGCCTATGCATTAGATTTTGATTTAATACACCCTAATTTAAGAGGCATGTATAAAATGACTAAACAATTATAATTACTTTAACTTCTAATTTATTAGCTTTGCAAGGATGCAAAAAAAGATAAACATACTTAACAAAAAGGCTAAATTTCAATATGAAATTTTAGACAAATATACTGCTGGAATAGTTTTAACAGGAACCGAAATTAAATCTATTAGAAACAGCCAAGCCTCTATTGCCGAATCTTTTTGCGAGTTTAATGAGCAAGGCGAATTGTTTGTTATTAACATGAATATTCAAGAGTATGCCTATGGTAACTACTATAACCATAGACCAAAAGCCGAACGTAAATTACTACTTAACAAACGCGAACTTAAAAAATTACTTAAAGAGGTTAACACCTCTGGTTTAACCATTATTCCTTTACGTTTATTTTTAAACGACAAAGGTTTAGCTAAACTAGATATTGCTTTAGCTAAAGGTAAAAAGTTATACGATAAGCGCGAGACAATCAAGGATAGAGATAACAAACGTGACTTAGCTAGAATTAAAAAGTCATTTAATTAGTGACACAACACTTCATTTTTACAAATAATTAGACGGTTAAATTTCATTTCAAAATAAATAAAACCATTGATTGCTAATTATTTAAAATTATAAATTTTATAGTTTCTATAACAATATTCAATTTTTATAAGTTTTATGTTTGGTGCTAGGCAACCATTTTATATAAATGTGCGTCTATATAAATAAACAACCAACTTATAATGAAACACACTTTAATCGCTTTATTTACATTAGCTAGTCATTTTGCTTTCGGGCAAATAACAGGTACAGTAACCTCTAACAATAACAATCCTTTAGCGGTTGTAAACATTTTTATAGAAAACACCTACACAGGTACTACTACAAATAATGATGGTAACTATGTGTTAGACATTACCAAAACTGGTGATTACACCATTACGTTTCAGTACTTAGGCTACAAAACTTTAAAGCAAAAGCTAACCATCACAAAGTTTCCGTTTGTACTAGATGTTACATTAAAAGAAGAAGACATAAACTTAGATGAGGTTGTTA
This sequence comes from Olleya sp. ITB9, assembly GCF_001315805.1. NCBI lineage: Bacteria > Pseudomonadati > Bacteroidota > Flavobacteriia > Flavobacteriales > Flavobacteriaceae > Olleya > Olleya sp. ITB9. Next base: position 5,536 of record NZ_BCBW01000004.1, on the reverse strand, counting down.
TAAATTCGGATGAAAATCCTGCTAATAACATCATTAGACAAACTATTGCTAAACGTAAAGAGAACTTAAAAAAACTTAAATCGTTTAAAGCTCAGTTTTACTCTAGAGGGTTACTTAAAATGGTAGATGTACCAGAATCTGTTTTTGGTCAAGAAGTTGGAGACTTAGATGGTGCTTTAGATAGTACCAGAACTGGTATAGTGTATTTGTCTGAAACGATTAGCAAACTAGAATACCAAGCACCTAAACCTATTAAAGAAACCATTGTAGCGTCTAAAGTAAGTGGTGATAGTAATGGTTTTAGTTTTAATACTGCGACTGATGTCGAATTTAATTTTTACCAAAACACCTTTGAATTGGGAAGTGAGATTGTCTCACCTATTTCAGATTTTGCGTTTAACTATTATAATTATAAATTGGTTGGTACTTTTTATGATGACTTAGGCAACCTAATTAATAAAATTGAATTACTACCTAAACGAAAAAACGACAAAGCTTTTGGAGGATTTATTTACATTGTTGAAGACCAATGGAGTTTGTTTGGTACAGAGGTAACGTTAACAGGTCAACAAGCACAAATACCTGCAGTAGACCTATTTAAAATTAAACAATCGTTTACGTATTATAACACCGAAAAATTGTGGGTAAAAACAACACAGTTATTTGATTTTCAATTCGGGATTTTCGGGTTTAATGGTGATGGTCGTTTTACGGCTGCTTATAGTGATTACGAGCTTAATCCTAATTTTGATAGCAAGACCTTTTCAAGAGAAATCTTAAGTTTTGAAGATAACGCAAACAAAAAGGATTCGTTATTTTGGGAGACTAAGCGTCCTGTGCCATTAACATCAATAGAAGCCAATGACTATGTACGTCGTGATAGCATCCAATTGGTAAGAGAGTCTAAACCCTATTTAGACTCGGTTGATCAAGTAAACAACAAGTTTAAATTTGGTGATATTTTAGGTGGTTACAGCTATAGTAATAGCTACAAAAAGACTTATTTCAATATCTCCTCTCCTATTAGCAAATTAGCGTTTAATACCGTTCAAGGTTGGAACGGAACCCTTACTGCTAACTACACTAAACGTTTTGAGGACAATCAAAAATATTTTAATACATCGTCATCCATCAATTATGGCCACTCTGATAACCGACTAAGAGCTACTGGACAAATTAACTATAGGTTTAACCGTAAAAACCGAGCGTTTATATCCTTATCAGGAGGTAGTAAAGTAGAACAATTTAACCCTAATTTATCAAGTTTAGCATTGTTAAACACCTCTTACTCTTTATATACCGAAAAAAACTACCTTAAAATTTACGACCGTAGTTTTGCGCAATTAAATTATAATCAAGAGTTATTAAACGGTTTATATTTATATTCAGACCTAAGTTACAATAACCGTAAACCTTTAAATAATACCACAGACCAAGCTTGGTACCCAAAAAGCGACAGAGATTATACTAGTAATAATCCGCTTGATCCCACAACTGCAGGAATCAATGCTTTTGATACGCACAACATCATGAAGTTAAACGTCAACACACGTATTAATTTTGGACAAAACTACATGAGTTACCCATTTGGTAAATACAACATTCCTAACAGTAAAATACCAACCCTATATTTAGGTTACGAGAAAGGCTTTGGCAGCAATAACGCCAACTACAATTTTGACCAATATAAAGCCATGTTGTATCAAAACATCAACTTAGGTAATAAAGGAGATTTAACCTATTTAGCCAAAGGAGGTGTGTTTAATAACGCAGACAACATTGCGTTTATAGACTATCACCATTTTAGTGGTAACCAAACCAATGTTGTTATGGATGGTAACTATATTAATAATTTTAAAATATTACCTTACTATGCATTAAGTACTAATAAGGCTTACGCCGAAATACATGCCGAACACAATTTTAAAGGCTATATACTTAATAAAATTCCGTTAATAAATAAACTTAACTTTAATCTTGTCGCTGGATTTAACGCTGCAGCAACAAAAACAAATAAACCATACACCGAGTATTCGCTTGGATTAAGTAATTTAGGTTGGGGAAAAATGCGCTTTTTACGCGTAGATTATGTACGTGCTTACCAAGGTAGCGGATTAGTAAACGATACGTTTTTATTTGGCTTTAGCTTTTAATACCTAAAAAATTATTTAGTAAATAAATAGATAGCGTTACCTATACCAACAATACCTGTTAAACAACCTAAAATAAAATCCATTTTAGTTGCTATATAAGTCAGCTTATGCTCAATATTTTTAGCTACAATAGCATAAATCGTGTATAATGTAAAAGAACCTATGGTAGAGCCTATCGAAAAATAAAAAGCATTAAACATATTGTATTCAAAATACTTAAAACCTATTAACAATGATATAAAAGTAAAGTAAAACGGTATAGCCATCATGTTTAATAAAGACATTAAAATACCATAAAAATAAGATTTAGATTTAGGGATTTCTTTTTCCTTAACCTCCTTTTTAGGAGTAAAATAAATCCTAAAAAAATTAATAGATAACAAAAAAAGTATACTAGTACCTATTTTTTGTATCAAGGTAATATACTCAGAGTTTTTCATTAAAATATTAGCAAGATAAGCACCTAAATTGGCTTGAAAAAATAACACCGTAGCATAACCAGCTATTAAATAAAATGTAGATTTTTTACCATTTTTTAAACTATACTTTACTACAGTTAAATTTAAAAAACTAGGCGTAATACTCCCTAAAGCAGCTATACAAAAACCCAAAATTAAGCAGATAAAAAAATTCATGTTTTTATTTTATAAAACAAAGAAACAAAATGCCTGTCTTATTTAGCCAACTCTTAACAGTTTTTAATAATAAAGGTACATTTCAAAACACAAAATAAAAACTATCTAAAAAATACGTAGTTATACGTATTGTACTTGCAAGTGCAATATTGTAACTTAGCTTTTAATTATACAACTATAATAAAATAAAACTTATTAGATATAAGTTACTAAAAGTTGTCATAACGGGAAATATAACCCCAAAAACAACTATATTAGTTGTCATATAACCAGTTGGGCACAATTTAAGAATACGACAATCTAAGAATGAAAATTGACATCCATACACATACAAAAAAATGCAAACAAGGTGATGCTGAAAGTAGAAACGTTAGTACTGAAAAGTTTGACGAAATAATTAGATTAACAGATGTCAAAATTTTAGCAATAACAAATCATAACCACTTTGACATTGAACAATATGAGGAGATAAAAAACAAAGTTGAAGACACTTGTCAGATTTGGCCAGGTATTGAATTGGACATTATGGAAAATGATCGTAGAGCACATTTAATCGTAATTCCAAATCCCAAATATGTAAATGAATTTAACGATAAAGTAACTGAATTATTAATAGATAAAACAGCTGACAACTTCACTATTTCGATTGAAGATACAGTAGCTTCATTTGATAATTATGAACCAATTTATATAGCTCATTATTTCGGAAAAGCACCTAATTTACTTGACGAAGGAGTTGAAAAGTTAGTTGGCTTAGTTAAAAACGAGACAAGGGTTCTGAAAGAAGCATCAAATGCTATTTCTGCTGGAATTTTCATTAGTCATGGTCATAATTCTATCTATGGTTCAGACGTTCAAGATTGGGATGAATATCAAGAAATTTCCAAATCCTTACCTGACCTTCGCTTACCTGTTGAATCTTTTGAGCAATTCTGCTTATTGTTAGAAAAAGATAACGCTACAATTAATACCATTTTAGAAAAGAAAACACCCGAACCACTACAACTAAACGTTTTTGGGATTGCAGAATTAATAGAACTGGATATATACAATGATATAAATGTTCTTTTTGGGTCAAAAGGAACAGGGAAATCGGAGATTCTTAAGTCCATTTCAAAACACTACAATGATATTGGATTTGAAAATAAAGTATATGAATCCAATGCCCAGAAACTTGAAGAAGTATATGATTTGAAAGGAAGAGAATATGATTCAGAGTCAACTGTATTTGGAATTGACAATTGTTACGATGAGTTAAGACGATTAAGAAGTGTAACAGAAAAAAATGTTACTAGTCTTAGTTCTTATCTAAGATATTTTTCAGTTGATGAAACAAATCGAATTTCAAGAAATCTTAAGTTAAAAAACTATACACAGGAAGATTCTTCATCACCTGAAAGAGATTTCGAAGAAATAAGAAGACTTTATTCTGAATTTGAGGAGTTTTTAGATTTCATAGATTCAGAACAACTTCTAACTCAAATTATCGGAGAAGAGTTGATTACCGAATTAAATCATATCCTTAGACAAATTAGTTTAAGGTTAAAATCAGAATCACTTGGAAAGTTTAGTGACTTAAAAAGCATCTCACTTTTCAATCAAATAATAACTGTCTTTGTAGAAGAAATTGCAAGAAAGACAGGACAACCCCAAAAACCTATTACGACAGGCTTTAAAGAGTATGCTAGTAACCGCATCAAAATAGAAAAAGATTTAAATAAAATAAACCAATCAATTTCAAAACAGATTGAACCCAAGATTGAATATGTTGGTGACTTGGATGAAAAAGGTGACTTGTATTGTCAAACTAATATTAAAATTCAAAATGGTTCAATTGTAGATATAAATTATCAACCAGTCAAAAGAGTAAATAAAAATCCACAAAGATTTGTGGCAGATAAATTAAGAACAATTCCTAATCACATTTATACTAATTCACTTTTTGAAAAAATTAATGAATTTAAACAATTAGACAATTCTGACACAATCACAAGCATAAGTGATTTACTTTTATTTTACAGACATTTTACGATTAAAGGAGAACAATACACACCTTCAACTGGTGAATCTTCAATGGTTTTACTACATAATGAATTAATGGAAGATAAAGAGATTTATCTTGTAGATGAACCTGAAAAAAGTTTGGGTAATGATTACATTAGCAATGTAATTGTACCAATATTAAAACAACATGCTCAAAGTGGCAAAAAAATAATTATAGCTACACATGATGCTAATATAGCGGTAAGAACTCTTCCATATAATTCAATCTACAGAGAACATGATGCAAACGGATATTACACATTTTCAGGTAATCCGTTTTCAAATAATTTAAAATGTAAGATTGAGGAAAAAGATGATTTAGACTGGAAAGAAATAAGTATGAAAACACTTGAAGGCGGGAGAAATGCTTTCGGAGAAAGAGGTAAAATATATGGAAACACATAAAGCTACAATAAATAGACAAGACGAAAAGGCTTCACTTATTTTAAACATAAATGAAGAGAATCTTGAAATTGAATTAACTGAAGACAAACCTAATGAAGTAAAAAGCGTCTTTAATAATCTAATCGCATTTTTAAAAAAAGGCTCTTTTCAATTTGAGTTAGAAGATGACAAGGAAGACCTCTATTTTCATATATGTACAGAATATATTGGTCAATTAAATACAGAACTTTCTAGTATCTATCAAGAATTGGAAGATTATGAATTACTTGAAGAAATTGAATAAAAACTGTGCCCAACAAA